>CAYMGW010000074.1:4824-5127 GCA_964390085.1 uncultured Tissierella sp. | reverse complement strand
CTTGAGCCTTTCCATCAATGCTATAGCCCTTTGAACCATACTCCCAATGTCCATATCCAAATGCTATTCCTATGGTTCCCTTTGCTATACCAGGTCTAACTAATGCGTGGCCAATAAATTCTCCACCTGTTGCTGGTATTACTTTTACCTTATCCATAGTTGATATTCCTAGTGCTTTAGCATCTTCAGTATTTAACTCGACATAGTTATGTTTATTTAAATCTCTTAGACTAGAACTATTAGTAAGCATACTTACACTTCTAAATTTAGGTTTATAGTTTGCAGCCTTAAATGGCCACTCTG
>CAYMGW010000074.1:2044-4814 GCA_964390085.1 uncultured Tissierella sp. | reverse complement strand
CTCTGTTTCTGGGAATAGCTCATTTACTAAGGTCCCATCAGAGAAAGACTCCGGATCCCATGTAGCCACGCCACCATAATACTCACCAGTTAATGAGTTTCTACTTGTTGCAAGCTTCTCAATATATAAATTAACGGCTCCCTTGTAAGGGTATTTATGGTTGTCACCATCAAATCCTGCTCCATGGTCTTCAAAACGACCACCTCTTGCCATTACATTTAGAACCTTAGCCCATTCTTCTTTTGTTAATATATTAGTCCAATCTTTAATTGCATTTTCTAAGTCTTGCATTTCTATTTCTTCTTGTGAAATATCAGCTACAGGTTCTTCATCATATGCAATATTTGCAATACCACGAAGGAAATAATCTTCTCTACTATTTAACGGTAATAAATTATTATTCATATCTAATATTCCCTTATCTCCAAAGCCTGGTAATCCGATTTTTTTAGCAATATCAATTACATATGTTTCATATGATATATGTCTTCCATCATCTAGTTTTGGAGTTGCTGGCTCTACTATTGGCCATCTTACGGTTATAGATTTCCCTGAGAAGTTTCCTTCAATATTAGCTAGTCCCCAACTTTCGTAAGGAGTCGTATCTGGTATAATATAATCTGCTAATGAGGTCATTTCTCCCATATATGCATCACAAGAAATAAATAAAGGAACATTTTCAACATCCTTTAATGCTTCAATTACTTCTTTTCTAGCTCCAGCTGGTACTGCTAGTAAAGGATTAGCCATCCAATTTAGGACTATCTTTGCTTGATATGGATATTGGTTAATAATAGAGAATAAGCCTTGATTATCAGACGCACTACCTACTGGATGCCATGGCATCTTTGATGGATATGGGTTTTGTCCTTTAGCAACCTTTTCTTTGTATTCAGACGTATCTTCATATCTAATACCAGTACGGCTAATTCTCATACCTGATGCTTTAGGTCCATCTGGTATAACATTTACTTGGTATCTTGGTCCAGGTGCAACAGATTTGTATGAATTTCTTCTAGTAATCGCTCCACCTTTCTTGTTTATACTACCTACCATGGAAAGTAAAATATAATGAATCATAGTTATATTTGAACCATTTGCAGTAGCTGTACTACCCATTCCATCAGCTGCAACTTTAGTTCCATGAGAAGTAAATTCATTTGCTATTTCTATTATTTTATCCTTTGGAATACCACAAGCCTTTGAATACTCTTCTATTTCATGTTTAAATGCGCTTTCCTTTAAAATTACAAAGGATGTCCTTACCTGTATTTCTTTACCATTAGAATCTTTTACTTTTCCTTCATATAATAAATCTGCAGTATTTGTCTTATCATATCTAACAGCTTCTTTAGTAGCATCATCAATTACAATAAATACATCCTTTTCTTCTTCTCCTACTTCCATTCCTAAGTCTTCAGCTCTAAGCATCTTCTTATAATTCGGATGTTTAGGATCATTTATTACCAAATGAGCAGCATTTGTCCAGCCATTAAATCCTTTGGAAACACTAGCCTCATAATTAGGAGAACTTAAAAATTCCTTATTGTATTTATCATTTTCTATAATCCATCTGATAAGAGCCATACCAAAAGCACTATCTGTTGTTGGTCTTATTGGTACCCATTCACTATTTTCATATAAAGGAGTAACAGCTCCTCCAGCAAGAATAGGATCTACTACAGAATACTTAATATTTCCTTCTTTTACCCTAAACTTTATTTGACGACCTATAGTCTGCATAGGTTTACCACTATGTCCTGGGAATGCACCAGCATATAATATATACTCTGCATTATTTATATCTGGTCTTAAGTTTTGACCACTAGCTATAACCTGCCCCGCAGGTGTTTTTGAGCCACCTCAGGAATAGCCATGTCCAAAGTTATTTAAAGTTCCAAATGAATTTGCAAATCTGCCGGCAAAGGATGCTCTACCATCGCCACGACCTCCAAAGAGAATCAATTGATTTGCTTTAGGTCCTAACTCTGGTGCTTTTGGATCTATAGGCGTCTCTAAATCTCTTACTTTTTTAAATCCATCGATTACAGTATCTTCACCTATGTCTTTAAATAACGTTCCACCTTCTACTGTTTCGTTAACTGCTTCATCCCAAGTAATTGGTTTCCATTTACCTTCTCCCCTTGAGCCTGTTCTCTTTAAAGGAACTAATATCCTCATAGGGTCATAGTGAGCTTCCAATGTAGCATTCCCTCTAGCACATAATGCTCCACGATGTACGCTGCCTTTGTCTTTATAACTACTAAAAGCTAAATAAGATTCTGTTAAAGGCTCTTCAAATGAAAGATGTGGTTCTGCATTGTTAGGATTATATGGATTTCCATATACTCTCAATATCTTACCAGTGTTTTTGTCAATCTTTACACGATTTCCACAGGAGCTATAGCAACCTAAGCAAGCACTATGTCTCATCAATATTGATGGTTCCACTTCAACATTTCCTGTTTTTAAGTCAATCATAGCCTCAGGTTTTTGTCCTGGTAATTGAGAAAGTTTTGGGAATTCATTTGGAACATCAGTATCTACAGGTTCCTTCTTACTACATCCTATAGTTAAACCTGTAAAGCTTAACGCTCCTATACCTCCCAACATTTTTAAAAATGTACGTCTTTTCAATTTCCTTCACCTCACAAATTATTTATATTATATTTGTATTAAATTAATATATGTTGCAATATCGGTGCCAATAGTATCCAATATTGGATATATATTGAGAGAACTAAAACCTTTGCTTTTAAGAGGGTTTGAT
>CAYMGW010000074.1:294-2034 GCA_964390085.1 uncultured Tissierella sp. | reverse complement strand
TTCATATCAATCTTTCAAGTCATAAATATATTTTTAATTTTATTGTCAATGTGACAATATTCGTGTCATTTCGACATATAGTTTGTTGTTAATTGCGCAACAAATTGTATTGCAATTACAATATATCTATATTATAATACTT
The DNA here is from genome assembly GCA_964390085.1 of uncultured Tissierella sp. Taxonomy (GTDB): domain Bacteria; phylum Bacillota; class Clostridia; order Tissierellales; family Tissierellaceae; genus Tissierella. Next base: position 1,892 of record CAYMGW010000074.1, on the reverse strand, counting down.
TATAATTAGACTAACTATCATGCAAAGAATTGGAAGTGGGTGCCATGTCATTCAAATCTAATGAAGATTTAAGTTACAATACTAAGATTAAAGTAGTATTTAATAACTCTGCCTTTGGTCCTGGAGTTGCAAGAATTATGACTCTGGTAAAAGAGACAAATAAGTTATCAGAAGCTTATAGAATTATGGGACTTTCTTCTAGTAAAGGCTGGAAAATCATTAAGCGAGCTGAGGAAGAATTGGGTTTTCCATTATTTATTACTGTAGTAGGAGGTAAAGGTGGAGGAAAATCTGAACTTACAAAAGAAGGGGAAGAATTATTAGCTAAATATGAAGCCTTTGTTAATGAATTAAATATTGAAGCGGAAAGGCTTTTCAATAAATATTTTTCTTCTCAAGAGAATATTTAAATCTCAATCGTCCAGAAGGACGATTAAAAAATATTTTCGTTACTCTCAGTTGAGATATTAGCTTTGCATGATTACATAATTATTATTTTAAATTCTTACAAAATTCCTGTTTTTACAGGTATAATAAAAGGAGGATATAACAATGAAAACAAAAAAAATTTTAGTTCTATTACTGGTATTTGTTTTAACTGCTACATATATGGTTGGATGTAGTAAAAATGAAGCTGAAACACCAAAAGAAAACACTGGAACAAACACAGAAAATGTAGAAGAAAAGGATGAGACAAAGGAAAATGTGGAGCTACTTGTTTCAGCTGCAGCAAGTTTAACCGATGTGTTAGGTGAGATAGCAGAAGTATATAAGACTGTAGATCCTAAAACCACTCTTACATTTACTTTTGGAGGTTCCGGTGCATTACAGACTCAAATTGAAGAAGGTGCCCCTGTTGATATATTTATGTCAGCAGCTCAAAAGCAAATGAAGGCTTTAGAAGACGGTGGCCATATATTAGATGGTACAGTTAAGACTTTATTATTAAATAAAGTGGTACTTATTGTTCCAAAGGATGGAACTATTGATGTAAAATCCTTTGAAGACTTATCTAAGGATGAAGTTGATAAAATTGCAATAGGAGACCCTGGAAATGTTCCTGTAGGTCAATATAGTGAAGAAATATTTAATAATTTAAATATAGCAGATAAAGTTAATTCAAAACTTGTACTAGCAAGCGACGTTAGAACAGTACTTACTTGGGTAGAAAGCGGAGAGGTTGACTGTGGTATTGTTTATGCAACTGATGCATTTACATCAGATAACGTAAATATCATCACTGAAGCTCCTGAAGGAAGCCACAAAGAAGTAAGTTATCCTGTAGCAGTAGTTAAAGATAGTAAAAATTCTGATAAAGCCCAAGAATTTTTAGATTTCCTATCTACAGATGAAGCTATTAAACTATTTGAAAAATATGGTTTTTCAATGAAATAAAAATGAACGGATGATAATATGAATTATTCCCCACTAATAATATCATTAAAAGCGGCAACCTTGGCTACTATAATTACTTTTATTTTAGGAATTTATGCCGCTTATTTCACTACAAAATTGAAAAGATTTAAAGGACTAGTGGATGGTTTTTTAACCCTTCCACTAGTATTACCTCCTACTGTTGTAGGCTTTTTCTTGCTTAT
>CAYMGW010000074.1:0-284 GCA_964390085.1 uncultured Tissierella sp. | reverse complement strand
CCGTCTTCTGCTTGAAAAAAAAAAAAAATATTAAAAAACAGCTTTATTGGTAAGCTTTTGGCAATATATGATGTTTCTATTGTATTCTCTAGTACTGCAACTATTATAGCCTCGGCTGTTGTGTCTTTTCCATTAATGTACAGAACTGCTAGAGGCGCTTTTGAACAATTAGATATGAATATGATTTATGTGGCTAGAACCTTAGGTTTATCTGATCATGAAATATTTTTAAAAATAACGTTACCTAATAGTTTCTCTAGTATTATCGCAGGAACGAGTTTAGC
>CAYMGW010000073.1:4332-8820 GCA_964390085.1 uncultured Tissierella sp. | reverse complement strand
TTAAGGTAGTAAAAGAAGAGGAAATTCCAGAAAAAATTTCAGAAATGCTACCTAAATACTTAATGGAAGAAAGAGCTTTAACATGTAAGTATAGAGATGATATTTATGTTGTAGTTACAAGAGGAGAAAAGAACTCAAAGGGATATTTAGTAGAAATTGAACAAATTGTTAAGGAAAAATACACTAAGGATGTATTTGATATAGTAGTTTATGCAAAATTTACAGATCCAGATCCTAATGAAATAGTAGAGCAAGAATATGATTATCCATATACTGTAGTCAAAACAAATCTAAAAACTATGCCTGAAGAGGTGCATTTAGATATTGAATATACAGAATAAGAGCCAATATCTGGAAACACATCTATAACATATTTACCAACAAATCTAAGGGGAGAACTAGATTCTCCCTTTTTTATGTTTTTTTGATTATTTAATTGGAAAATATTACAAAGAGGATTTCAGAGATTTATGCCGAAATAGTATAATAGTAACAAAAAGGTTACAAAATTAAATGTAATTTGGAGGGAGAAATATATGAAGAAAAGTACGAAGACAGCAATAGGGGTTATGGCGTTGACTATTTCAATCAGTACAACAAGTTTTGCCGCTAGCCATACAGTAAAGAAAGGAGATACTTTCTGGAAGGTTTCTAAAAAATATGGCGTGACCTTAGAAAGTATATTAAAAGAAAATAAGGCTAATTATAAAACAATAATTTATCCTGGACAAGTTATAAAAGTTCCCGAAAAAAACGTAAATAGGGGAACTGTAAATAGAGATATAGGTCAAACTTCAGAAAAAACAGGGGTAGTAAGTAATACTACATATGGTGAATATCTTAATTGGTTTAGTGAAGTAGAAAAGATAGTCCCAAGAGGAGCAAAATTTAAGGTAATAGATTTTTATACTGGAAAATCCTATATGGTACAAAGGTCAATAGGGTCTAATCATGCAGATTGTGAAACTTTAACTAAGGAAGATACTAATATTATGAAATCTATATGGGGAGGATTTAGTTGGGTAAGAAGACCTGCTATTGTAGAGTATAATGGGAGAAGAATAGCTGCTAGTGTAACGTTTATGCCTCATGCAGGTTTAGATAGTGTGGCAGGTGGAGTAATAACAAATAATAGATCTGGAGGCTATGGAAGAGGAACTAATTTTGACTATGTAAAGGGTAATGGAATAGATGGGCATTTCGATATACATTTTGCAGGAAGTACAAGACATATGGATGGGAAGCAAGATTCGGAACATCAAAAAATGATAAAGATAGCAGCAGGAATAAAATAATTAAAACTCCTGAGAGGACATGCTCTCAGGAGTTTTAATTATTTCCCACTTCTTTGTAAACAAATACAAATTTTAGAATACATTGAACTATGAAATAGTGTATAATTAAATCAGTTATCTACGGAGGTGATCAAAATGTTAGAAAAATATAGAGTCTCAGTTGAAAAATTAAGAAATCAATGTGATCCAAGTATATTTCCACATGAAACTACAGAAAGTTGGATAGTAGATAGGGAGCTAATAGGTCAAGATAGGGCTATGGAAGCTCTAAAATATGGACTTTCTATGAGGAGAAAAGGGTATAATATTTATGTATCAGGTTTAACAGGTACGGGGAGAAACTCCTATTCGTATTTAGTAGCAAAAGAATTTGCTAAGAAAAAACCTACACCTTGTGATTGGTGTTATGTATATAATTTTAAAAAGCCTAATTGCCCAAAGACAATAAGTTTAGGGAATGGAGAAGGTCTATATTTTAAGCAGGAAGTAGAAGCTGCCATAAAGAGTATAGATATAGAAATACCTAAGGCTCTAAGCTCAAAGGATTATGAGGATGGCAAAAATGCCATATTTAATGAAAATAAGAAGGCAGCCGAAGGTATATTAATGGAATTAAATAGTTTTGCAAAGGAATATAGTTTTGTATTTAAGCAAACTGAGAGAGGAATATTAAGCATTCCCTTAATAGATAATAGACCTATGACTGATGAGGAACTCGATAAATTATCGGATGAGGAAATGGAGAGGCTTGGGAATATATCCATAGAATTAACACAAAAATCTTATGATTATATTAAACGAATAAAAGCTGTTGAAACTAAATTAAAAAATGAAATGAAAAAACTTAAGGAAGAACAAGTTGCATTAGTAACTACTACATTTATAGGACCAATTCAAGTTAAATATAGAGAAAATGAAGGAATAACTAATTTTCTTTTAGATATGAAAGAAGACATTGTAAAGAATTATGAAATGTTTTTAGTTAATGAAGAAGAAAATTATATGGAAAAAATATTTTTACAAGGTAATAAAAAAGAGGAGTTTTTAAAAAGATATTTTATTAATTTATTTATAGATAATAGTTATACAAAGGGAGCACCAGTTATTAGGGAAATGAATCCAAATTATTATAATTTATTTGGGAAAATAGAATATGCTAATGAAATGGGTGTTGCAAAAACAGATCATACTAGAATTAAGCCAGGTTCTATCCATGAAGCTAATGGAGGATATATATTAATTCAAGCAAAGGATATTTTGCAAAATAAACTTTCTTGGGATGGGTTAAAAAGAGCAATAACCACTGAAGAGTTGAAGATTGAAAATGTAATTGGTTTTAATTTAGCATCTGAAACATTAAATCCTGAGCCAATTCCATTAGATATTAAAATAATAATTATTGGGGATTATTTAACTTATCATATTTTATATGCATATGATGAAGAATTTAAAAAAATATTTAGAATAAAAGCAGATTTTGATACTGAAATGGAAAGAAACGAAGAAAACATATTAAAAATTGGTTCATTTGTAGCTTATCAATGTAAGGAAGAAAAGCTTCTACCATTCCATAGGGAAGCATTGGGAGCAATCATAGATTTAAGCAGTAGAATAGCAGATGAAAAAAACAAACTTACTGCAAGCTTTAATCAGTTAGTAGAGATAATATATGAAGCTGATGGTTGGGCCTCAAGTGAAGGTAAAGATATGGTTACAAAAGAAGATGTTGATAAGGCAATACTAAAAAAACAATATAGAAATAATTCCTATGAAGAAAGACTTTTAGAACTAATAGATAATGGAACTATTTTAATAGATACTGAGGGAGAAAAAGTCGGAGAAATAAATGGGCTCTCAGTTATTGAACTAGGGCAATATTCCTTTGGAAGACCTACTAAAATAACTGCAAATACCTATTTTGGTAAGGATGGAATAATAAATATTGAAAAAGAAGCAGAACAAAGCGGAAATATTCATGATAAAGGAGTTCTAATCATGAGCGGATATTTGGGAGAGAAATATGCCCAAAATATTCAATTATCTATGACAGCTAGTATTACCTTTGAGCAATCCTATGACGGTATAGATGGAGATAGTGCATCAAGTACCGAGTTATATGCTATATTATCAAGCCTAGGAGATATTCCAATAAAACAAGGAATTGCAGTTACTGGTTCAGTAAATCAAAAGGGAATCATTCAACCTATTGGAGGAGTAAATGAAAAGATAGAGGGATATTATAGGGTTTGTAAACTGAAAGGACTCAAAGGAGGAGAAGGTGTTATTATTCCAAGCAAGAACATAGAAAATCTTATGATAAATGAGGAAGTTATTGAGGCAGTGAAAGACGGAAGATTTACTATTTATGCTATAGATACCATAGATGAAGGAATGGAAATATTAACAGGTATAAAAGCTGGAGAGCTAAATGAAAAGGGAGAATATGAGGAAAACACCATTAACGCTTATGTACAAGAAAAGCTAATGTACTATGCTATGTTAGATAGAGAATTAGAAGAATAATGCGACAGGGGGACGGTTCTCCTGTCGCATTATTTATCTAAATATAACTCATAAAGTTATTCTGTTGCATAATTATCGAAATAGCCTTGAATAAGTACTACAGGAGTACCTTTATCTCCACTTCCACTGGTTAAATCACAAAGACTACCTAATAAATCAGTCAGTCTTCTAGGCGTTGTGCCCAAAGATTCTTCTTGCCCAATCATATGGTTACTTTTATTATTTATCTTTTTCTTAACAGCTTCTATAACTTCATTTCCACGTAAATCATCTAATTCTGTATCCACAATATATTTTAATTTTAATTCATTTGGAGTGCCTTTTAATCCATTAGTATATCCTGGAGAAACTACTGGGTCTGCAAGCTCCCAGATTTTACCTACAGGATCTTTAAAAGCACCATCTCCATAAACCATTACCTCAATATTTTTACCAGTCTTTTCTTTAATCTTTTTTTGTAAACTTTCCACAAAAGGTTGGCAATCCCTTGGGAACAGTTTTATTTCATGTTCAGAAGCAAGATTTGAGCCAAGGACTCCGTACTCTGGATTATATCCAGAGCCATCTATAGATGAGTTAAGAATATCATCTAATCCATAAATAATATTTGCTCCAGCTTCTTTAAGGATTCTCTTAGTTCTATGTCTATCATGAACAATTGCTACCAATA
>CAYMGW010000073.1:0-4322 GCA_964390085.1 uncultured Tissierella sp. | reverse complement strand
TATAGTTTAATATAGTTCTTGGATTGTTAGAGAAAATTATTTCAATATTCTCTTTACCTATTTCTTTATATATATTTACATAGTCTACTCCTGTAAAAGGATGCATTACTTTTTCACCAAATAATCTTCTATAATCAGATTCAGTTAATATATCAGTATAAGGATTGATTTTTAATTCATCCATTTTATCTACATCCATTAGGTGATTTCCTACTTCATCTGATGGATAAGAAAGGAGTAATACTACTTTTCTTCCACTTGAAATTATTCCTTTTAATATAATTGAAAATCTATTTCTACTTAAAATAGGGAAAACTAATCCTATAGTTGAAGGAAATTTAAGCTCAATATCTTTTCCAATAGCATCAGCAGTGGCATAATTACCCTGTGCTCTAGCCAATAAGGATTCAGTAATACCTAAAATATCTCTATCATTTATATTGAAATTCTCAGAACTAGCTGCTTTTAATAAAGAGTCAACTACAATATTAACTAGGTCATCACCTTTCTTAACAATAGGGGTTCTAATACCTCTTGATGTAGTACCTACGGTTCGTACCATAATAATTCCTCCTAAATAACAAATTAAACACCTTATATATTATATCATTAATAAAACAAATTAAAAGGTCAGGGCTGAGTTTATTTTTTCAAACAATCTATTATTTCTTTTTCAGTTATAATTAAATCTATAGGAATATCAAAGGGGTCCGTAGGAACTTTATCTACAATTTGAAGGTCAAAAGCCAATCCAATCTTCTTTACTTCTTTGTTTAACTTAGAAAAGAATCTATCATAATAACCTCCACCATATCCGACCCTATATCCATTTCTGGAGAAAGCAACACCAGGAACTAAAATTAGGTCTATAGTATTAGGATCAACAAATCTTATAAATTCTTTTTTAGGAGTAAGTATATTATAATATCCTATTTCAAGCTCTGAAAAATCTAAGACTTGGGATACTTTCATTTCTCTAGTCTTAGGTATAGTAACAGGTACGACTATTGATTTACCTAGTTTTATAGAGCCTTTAATTATTTCATGGGTATGAATTTCATCACTAAAACTAATAAATGACATAATGGTCTTAGCCTCTTTATAAGAGTCCATTTCATACAACTTGCTTGCTATAATATCACTATATTCTAAAATGTTTTCAGTAGATAATGTTGCTCTTTTTTGTAGTATTTCTTTTCTTAAAGTTTTTTTATCCAAAAATATCACCTCTTATGGTTTATTTATCTCACAACTTATATTATAATATACAATTAAGGGAAAGAAAAAAGATTTTATAAATTAATTGGAATTTAATGGAACTTTACTCAAGTTTTAATATACTATATCATATAAAAAAACGAGGTGAAAATATGATAAAATTTATAAATGTAAGTAAAGAATATGATAATAATGTTAAAGCTCTTTCAAATATAAATTTAGATATACATAAAGGTGAATTTGTTTTTGTAGTAGGTTCATCTGGTGCAGGTAAATCTACGTTGATTAAATTGCTGTTAAAAGAAGAACAGCCTACAGAGGGCAAGATAATATTAAAGGATATGGATATTACAAAAGTTAGAAATAGGAGAATACCTTTTATTAGGAGGAATATAGGGGTAGTTTTCCAAGACTTTAGGCTATTGCCTAATAAGACCGTATATGAAAATGTAGCTTTTGCTATGGAAATAATAGGTTCTCATCCTAAAGAAATAAGAAGAAAGGTACCTATGGTTCTCAGTATGGTAGATTTAAGTAGAAAGGCATCTAGTTTTCCAGACCAATTATCTGGAGGAGAGCGACAAAGAGTATCTATAGCTAGAGCAATAGTCAACAGTCCACCTGTTTTAATTGCGGACGAGCCTACTGGTAATTTAGATCCGGAGACTGCATGGGAAATAATGAAAGTTCTATCTGAAATCAATGGTAGAGGTACTACAATACTTATGGCAACCCACGCCAAAGACATAGTAAACCAAATGAAGAAAAGGGTAATAGAAATTCATGATGGTAAATTGGTTAGGGATGAGCAGAAGGGTGGATATGGCGATGCGATTTCGGGTATTTAAGAATATAATAAAACAAGGGTTTCAAGGGATGTGGAGAAATCGTGGCATGGGATTAGCTTCTGTTAGCTCCATATCAGCTGTACTTATGATATTGGGTATAGTTTTAATTTTGATTTTGAGTATAAATAATTTAGTATTAGAAGTAAAAACTAAGTTCGATGAAATTCAAGTTTATTTGGAAGACGATCTTACAGATAATGATGTAGATGCTATAGAGGAATCTATAAAAACAAAAGAAGGTGTATTATCTGTAGTATTCCGTTCTAGAGAGCAAGGATTAGAAATAATGAAGGAGCAATGGAAAGAAGATAGTTATGTGCTAGAAGGATTGGAAGAAGATAATCCTCTTCAAAATTCCTATATAATTCAATTAAAAGATATAAAATATGCAGACTCAGTGGTTAAGATGCTAAAATCAATGGATGGAGTAGAGGATATAAGATATTATAAAGACATAATAGACAAGCTTATGGTATTTGCTAATTATATTAGGTTTGGTGGTATAGCTGTAATAGGAATCTTAGTATTGGTTTCTGTATTTATCATTTCCAATACCATAAAGATTACAGTATCTTCAAGAAGAAGAGAGATAAATATAATGAAATACGTTGGTGCAACTAATGGGTACATAAGAGGACCTTTCATTATAGAAGGAATATTATTTGGACTAATTGGAGCTGTATTATCTATAGTATTGGTAAACTATGGTTATGAATATTTCTTCAAATCAGTAAGCGATAAACTCTATGTTCTATTTACAGTGTATTTAGTGCCACCTTCTCTACTGATTAAAGATATAACAATAATGTTTACATCCATAGGTGTTGGAATAGGCGCATTAGGGAGTATAGTATCATTAAAACGTTTTCTTAATGTATAAAGGGGGAAAGTAACGGTGTATAGGAAAAGAAAAATAATATACTTATTATTGGCTTTGATATTTACATTTAATTTTATTCAGGTATATGCTGCAGATACAGTAACTGATTTAAAAAAGCAACAAAAAAGCATCAATAAGCAGATTGAGCAAAAGAAAAAAGAGATTAAGGCAATTGAAAAACAAACAAAAGATATATCGAAGCAGATTGAAGAGCTAGATATCAAAATGGATAATGCTACTAACGAATTAGATAAAGTGGAAAAAGAATTAAAGGATTTAGAGTTAAATATTGAAAAAACTACTGTTGAGCTAAAAGAAGCAGAGGAAAATGTTAATAGTAAACAAGAAACATTTAACAAAAGATTAAGAGTAATGTATAAGAATGGAAATGTAGGATATCTCGAAGTACTTTTATCCTCTTCAAATATTGAAGACTTTTTATCTAGACAAGATATGATAAAGGCCATAGCAAAGCATGATACTGAACTAATTCAATATATGAAGGAACAAAGAGATATAATCGATACGAAGAAAACTGAATTAGAAACACAAAAAAAAGCCATAGAAGTATCTAAAACTAAGCTAGAAGTTAGAAGAAGAGATCTAGCAAAAGCTACTAGAGAAAAAGAAGATTTAATGGGTAGATTAGAAAAAGACAGAGTAGCATATGAAAAAGAATATGATAAGTTAAATGATTATGCTAAGGAAATTGAATCAAAGATAGTTAAATTACAGAGAAATACAGGCCCTTATTCTGGTGGTACAATGTCATGGCCTGTGCCAGGATATTCGAGAATTAGTTCTCCATATGGGTATAGAATTCATCCTGTTTTCAAAACTAAAAAATTGCATACAGGTATAGATATACCAGCACCTACTGGAACAAGTATTACTGCTGCATCAGGAGGTACAGTAATATATTCAGGTTCCTTAGGAGGTTATGGTAAAACAATAATGATTGATCACGGTGGTGGTATAGTTACACTTTATGGTCATAATTCATCCTTGGTAGTATCAGAAGGTCAAGAGGTAAAGAGAGGAGATACCATAGCAAAGGCTGGTAGTACAGGAGTATCCACTGGACCACATTGTCATTTTGAGGTAAGAAAAAATGGGGCATATGTAGATCCAATACCATGGTTAAAAGGAAAATAAAATCAAGGGGAAATAATCCCCTTTTTTTATGACCTAACTTAGCGAACGATAGTGAGCTTTAGTAGGTCAAACGCAATGAGCACCAAATCTATACGAGCATAGCGAGTAAATAGATTTGTGTTGCGAAACTGCGGCAAATGACCTAACTTAGCGAATGATAGTGAGTTTTAGTAGGTCAAACGCAACGAGAACCAAATTCATATGAGCGTAGCGAGTAAATG
>CAYMGW010000072.1:0-9037 GCA_964390085.1 uncultured Tissierella sp. | reverse complement strand
ATAAATAGATGTAAATAATAGTTTTCATCATAGAGGAGGGAAAAAATGGAGATAGCGGTAATTGGAATAAATCATAATACTTCACCAATTGAGGTGCGAGAAAAGTTCTTCTTTTCTGAATCTATGAAAATAGAAAGTTCAGATCAGATACTAGATAAATCTACGAAAGAAATAACCATTGTTTCCACCTGTAATAGAAGTGAGATATATGTGGCAAGCGATAACATTGATTTATCAATAAATGAAGTCAAGGAATTTTATAAGGAATTCTTTAAATTTTCCCAATCAGAAGATTATATTTTTGTCAAAAAAGGAAAAGATGCTGTGGTTCACCTATATATGGTTTCTGCAGGCCTTGATTCAATGATATTAGGAGAAGATCAAATATTAGGACAGATAAGGAATTCTATGATATTTTCTATGAATTTAGGATTTAGTAAAAAGGTATTAAATCGTTTATTTATGGATGCAATAGCTGAAGGGAAAAAAATAAGAAGCAAATTAAAAATATCTGAAATACCTTTATCTACTAGTTATATTGGAATAAATCTTCTTAAGAAAGAAATAGGTTCTTTAAAGGGTAAAAAAGCTCTTGTAATTGGAGCAGGAGAGATAGGTACTTTGGCCATTAAATATCTATATGAAGAGGAGCTAGAACAAATATATGTTACTAATCGAACTTATGAAAAACTTAAAGAAATATGTGAGAATTTTAACAAACTAACTCCTATAGAATATAGTAACAGATATAATATCTTAGAAAATGTAGATATTTTAATTACTGCTACAGGAGCGCCTCATACAATTATAACTTACAAGGATATAAAAAATTTACCAGATAAATTATACATATTAGATTTAGCTATTCCTAGGGATGTAGAACCAAGAGTTGGAGAAAAAGAAAGCATAATCTTATATCATAATGATGACTTACAGAAATTATCCGAAGAAAATTTATTAAGGAGAAAAAAACTATCTGAGGAGGCTAAAGAAATAATAAATGAAGATGTAAATAAGTATATAAGTTGGCTCAATACCTTGGACATGGACCCTGTTATAGAATCCTTGAATAAAAGATGCTTATCTATAAAAGAAGATACCATTGAATATATTAATAGAAAAATTGAGCTAGATAAAAGAGAAAAAAAGATAATCGATAAGATGATTATGTCTGCATTGAAGCAGTTCATAAGAGAACCTATTAAAATCTTAAAACAAGTAGATAAGGAAAATTCGGAAGAATATATAGAGATCATGAAAGAATTATTTCAAATATAGAGGTGAGCTATGTTTTATCCTATGATGATAAATATAAATGATAAGATTATTGTAGTTGTTGGTGGGGGAGAAGTAGCTTATAGAAAGGTTGAAAAACTTTTAGAATTTCACGGAAAAGTAAGAGTTTTAAGTCCAGATATTATAGAAAAGTTTAAAGAGCTAAAAGAAAAGTACAAAGAAAATTTAAGCTTTATATATGATAGATACAGCAAAAAGTATATAGAAGAGGCTTTTATGGTAATAGGAGCAACATCATCTAGAGAAGTCAATGAACAGATAGCAAAAGATTGTAAAAGCTTAGATATCTTGTCTAATATCGTTGATGATAGAGATGCTTCTGATTTTATAACTCCTTCAATTATAAATAATGATAATTTAGCAATTTCTATTTCTACAATGGGAAGTTTTCCTTATTTAAGCAAGAAAATAAGAATGGAAATGGAAGAAAAGTATAAAAAATATAATAAAGAATATTTAAATCTTCTAGAAGAAGTTAGATATTTGATATTAGATAAACATAAAGATAAAATGAAAGAAATGATGGAGCATGCTTTAAATTTAGATATAGATGAATTGAAGGGTTTGTTAATAAAATTAAAAGATTAAATTTACATAAGGAGACCTGATAATATGAAAATAGTAGTGGGCACTAGGGGAAGCAATTTAGCATTAACCCAAACAAATATGGTCATCGATAGTATAAAAAAGGCTCATCCAAATATTGAATGTGAGGTCAAGATAATAAAAACAAAGGGTGATATTGTAAAGGAGCTTCCTATTGACAAGATAGGTGGCAAAGAAATATTTACTAAAGAAATTGAAAAAGAATTATTAGATGGCACTATTGATATGGCCGTACATAGTATGAAGGATATGCCAGGGGAACTTCCAAAAGGCTTGAAATTATCTTTTACACCAGAAAGAGAAGATTATAGGGATGTATTAGTTTTAAGGAAAGGCATAAATAGCATTGATGATATACCTCTTGGTGGGAAAATAGGGACAGGCAGTAAAAGAAGAAAATATCAAATATTAAAATGTAGACCAGACCTAGAAATAGTTGGAATAAGAGGCAATATAGAAACTAGAATAAAGAAAATAGAAGAAGAAAACTTGGATGGAGTAATATTAGCAGCAGCAGGAATCAATAGATTAGGTTTAAATTTAGGAGAACGAGTAGTTTATTTAGATAGAGATATAGTATTACCATCTCCTACACAAGGAATATTGGCTATTGAAATTAGAGAAAATGATAGTAGACTTGATAATATTTTAAAGAGTATATCCCATAGAAAAACAGAAATTCAAGGGAAAGTTGAAAGGGCATTTCTTAAGGGGGTAGGAGGGAGCTGCCATATTCCAGTAGGAGCCTACTGTGAAGTCGTAGGCAATAAAATATACTTAGAAGGACTTTTAGGTACAATGGATGGAGAAATTTTAATAAGAAGATCCATAGAAGGTAATCTAGATTCATTAGAAGATATAGGATATGTTTTAGCCAAAGATATGGTTAAGGAGATGAATAAAGCATGAAAGGAAAAGTATATTTAATAGGAGCAGGTCCAGGAGATCCAGGTTTAATAACAGTAAAAGGCTCTTCATTCTTAAAAGAGGCAGATGTAGTAGTCTATGATAGATTAGCTAGTCCTAGATTATTAGAAGATCTTAAAGAAGGATGTAGGTTGATTTATGTAGGAAAGGCATCTAAAGACCACACAAAAACACAGGATGAAATAAATGAAATAATATTTCAAGAGGCTAATAAGGGTAATATAGTTGCAAGACTAAAGGGTGGAGACCCTTACGTATTTGGACGAGGGGGAGAAGAAGGAGAATATCTTTATGATAGGGGAATAGACTTCGAGGTGGTACCAGGTGTTACTTCTGCCATTGGTGGACTTGCCTATGCAGGAATACCTATTACCCATAGAGGAATAGCTACATCCTTTCATGTAATTACGGGGCATTTAAAAGATGAAAATGAAGAATTAGATTGGGAAGCCTTAGCAACATTAAAAGGTACTTTAGTTTTCCTAATGGGTGTTTCTAACTTACAAAGAATAACAGAAAATTTATTAAAACATGGGAAAAGCAAAGATACTCCAGCAGCTATTATAAATTGGGGAACTACTTATAAGCAGCAAGTAGTAGAAGGAACACTTTCCAATATATATGATAAGGCATTAGAAGAAGAAATAAAGCCTCCAAGCTTAATAGTTATAGGAGAAGTAGTATCACTAAGAGAAAAATTAAACTTCTATGAAAAGAAACCATTATTAGGACAAAACATAGTAGTTACTAGAGAAAAATCCCATGCAATAGATACAATAAATAGAATAGAAGAATTAGGAGGAAATGTTATATCTTTTCCTACTATAAAATTAGAAGAAATAACTCCTAATAAAGAATTGGAAGAAGCTATTAGAAATATAAATAAATATTCATATATAGTATTTACCAGCATTACAGGAGTAGAAATTTTCTTTAAAAAGCTTTTTGAACTAGAGGATATAAGAACTTTAGCAAAGATTAAAATAGCTGCTGTAGGAGCTAAAACTGCAAATGCCATTAGAAAATATGGAATAAAAGTAGATATAATACCAGATGAGTTTGTAGCAGAAGCTTTAATAGATAAATTAAAGGAAGTACTAACTATAGAAGATAAGGTACTGATTCCAAGAGCAAAATTAGGTAGACGAGAATTAGTAGAAGAATTAAGTAAAGTTTCTTTAGTAGATGAATTAGTAATCTACGATACTGTAAAAACCAAGGAAAGTAAAGATGAAATAATTAATGCAATAGAAGATTTAGATTCTTATTATTTATTGTTTACATCCTCATCAACATTTACAAACTTTACTGAAATACTTGGTGAAGATAGTAGAAAAATTTTAGATAATGGAAAGATAATATCCATTGGACCAATTACTACAAAGACTATTGAAGATGAAGGCTACAAAGTATATAGACAAGCTGAAACTTATACAGTAGACGGAGTATTAGAATTACTTATGAAGGAGAATAGATAAAATGAATAGAACTAGAAGACTAAGAAAAAATCCTTCAATTAGGAGTATGGTAAGGGAAACTAAATTGTCAGTGGATGATTTTATATATCCTTTATTTATTGTAGAGGGAGAAAATATAAAAAGGGAAATTTCTTCTATGAAGGGAATTTATCATTTTTCAGTAGATAGGGTTTTAGAAGAAATAAAGGAAGTTATGGATTTAGGAATAAAATCTATATTACTATTTGGAATACCTAATAATAAAGACAATATAGGTTCTGAAGCCTATTCAAGTCAAGGTATTATTCAGAGAGGCATAAGAGAGATTAAAAAGAAATTTCCAGAAATTTATATAGTAACAGATGTATGTATGTGTGAATACACTTCCCATGGACATTGCGGAATTGTAAGAGACAATGGTGATGTAGATAATGATGAAACTCTTCCATATTTAGGTAAAAGTGCCCTTAGTCATGCAGAGGCAGGAGCAGATATGATAGCACCTTCAGATATGATGGATGGAAGAGTAGGATATATAAGGACGTTCTTAGATGAAAATGGATTTGAAACTATTCCAATAATGTCATATAGTGCTAAGTATGCATCAACTTTTTATGGTCCATTTAGAGCAGCAGCAGATTCTGCACCAGCTTGGGGCGATAGAAAAACTTATCAAATGGATCCAGCAAATTCTAATGAAGCCATAAGAGAAGTAATGTATGATATAGAAGAAGGTGCAGACATTGTAATGGTAAAGCCTGCTCTTTCCTATCTTGATATAATACAAAGAGTTAAAGACAACTTTAACATGCCCATTGCAGCCTATAATGTAAGTGGAGAATACTCTATGATAAAAATGGCAATAGAAAACGGAATTATGGGAGAAGAGGTAATAATGGAGGTTTTAACTTCAATAAAAAGAGCTGGAGCTGATATTATTATTTCATATTTTGCAAAGGATGTAGCAAAATCTCTAAAATAATATAGAAAGGGGTCATAAAATTGAAATTTAAAAGGTCAAGGGAAATATATGAAGAAGGTGTAAAATATATTCCAGGTGGTGTAAATAGCCCTGTTAGAGCATTTAAATCTGTAAATTCTTCACCTGTCTTTATTGCAAAGGGTCATAAAAGTAAAATACAAGATGAGGACGGAAATACTTATATAGACTATATAGGTTCTTGGGGACCAGCTATCTTAGGACATTCAAACGAAGAACTAATGGAAGGGATAGAAGATATAATAAGAGATGGACTAAGTTTTGGATTGCCTACAAAAATTGAAGTAGATATGGCAAAACTAATGGTAGAATCCTATCCAGCTATAGATATGGTAAGAATGGTTAACTCAGGTACTGAAGCGACTATGAGTGCCATAAGAGTTGCTAGAGGCTATACTAATAAAAATAAAATAATAAAATTTGAAGGATGCTATCATGGACATAGTGACTCTCTTCTTGTAAAATCTGGCTCAGGAACTATAACCTATGGAGTTCCCACAAGCTTAGGAGTGCCGGAAGAAATTGTAAAAAACACTTTAGTATGTAGATATAATGATTTAGATGATATAAAGAAAACCTTTGAGGAACATGGCTCAGATATAGGAGCTGTAATTGTTGAGCCAGTAGCTGGTAATATGGGGTTAGTTCCAGCTACTCCAGAGTTTTTAAAGGGATTAAGAGAAATAACAAAAGATTATAACTCTGTTTTAATCTTTGATGAAGTAATTACTGGCTTTAGAATTGCTTATGGTGGAGCTAGTGAAGTATATGGAATAGAGCCAGATATGGCTTGTTTTGGGAAGATAATAGGTGGAGGATTTCCCGTAGGAGCCTATGGTGGAAAAAAAGAGATAATGAAAATGGTATCCCCCCTAGGTGGAGTATATCAAGCTGGAACACTTTCAGGTAATCCTCTTGCTATGCATATAGGATATAAAAATATAAAGATTTTACAAAGAGATAAAAATATATATAATCATATGGAGAAAATGGCAATAAAATTAGAAAAAGGTATTGCCAAAAATATTGAAAAATTAGATATAAATGCTACCATAGTTAGATTTAAAAACATGCTTACTTTATTCTTTGGAAAAGGCCCATTTAGCAATTATGATGATGTGCAAAAATGTGATACAGAACTTTATGCGAAATATTTTAAAGAAATGCTAAGTAGAGGAATAATGCTTCCACCAGCTCAGTTTGAATGTATGTTTTTATCTACAGCCCATACAGATGAGGACTTAGAATATACTATAAAGGCAAACTATGAATCTTTAAAAGCAATTAAATAATATCAACAATTAAAAAAAGACCTAGGACATATTCCTAGGTCTTATCTAATACTATCCTACATAATTAGCAAAGATTGTTATAAATAATAATGTTGATATAGCAATTGCAGCCCAAGTACATCCACCAAGGATAATAGGCTTAGTTCCTTTTGTGAAAAGATCTTTAAATTGAATTTTAAATCCAACACCAGCTAAGGCTGTTGTTATTAAGAATTTATAACCAGTTTTAAAGAATTTTGAAGCTCCTGGTATAACGTTAAACACTCCCAAAGTATTTAATATAGCCATTCCTAAGAAAACAACTATAAACCAAGGAAAAACCTTCATAACAGTTTGACCTATAGACATTTGCTCACTGCTGCCTTGATTTGCTTTAGATTCATTTTTTACAGTAATTATTGTAGCAACAATGGAAACAAGGATTAATAAACTAGTTCTTGCAAGCTTTATAGTAATTGCTAAACTTGAATCAAGATTGTTTAAGACATTATAGGTAGCTTCTGCTGCAGCAACACTTGAAGTATCATTTATAGCTGCACCAGCTAAGAAACCAAACTGATTAGTAGTTAATCCCATAAATCCCGCTAAATAAGGATAAAGTAAAGCAGCTAAGATATCAAATAAAAATATAGCAGTCATAGCATAAGCGATTTCCGTTTCCTTAGCTTTGATAATGGAAGCCAAAGTTGCAATTGCAGTACCGCCACAAATACAACTACCACCACCAACTAATGTACAAGTATTAGTTGATAACTCCAATTTTTTACCTACGAAATAAGCTACAGCAAAGGATAAACAAATATTAAAAAGAAGTAGGGGTAATGCCTTAGCACCATAACCTAATACTTGCTTAAAATTAAGAGTTGCACCAGCTAAAACAATCCCCCATTTTAAAAACTTCTTCCCAGCATAAGATGTACCAGATTTAATGTCTTTATCTATGGATGGCATGATATTTAATATAAGCATACCTATGAATAAGCCAATCATTGGAGCACCAACTATATTTTGTAAACCTCCTATATATGTGGCTAAAATAGCGATTCCAATACAAAGAATTATACCAAAGAGCTTTTTACTATTCACATTCATCTCCCCTTTATAAATAGAATATTAGAATTTTAATCCATTCAAAAATGTTAAAAAAAAGACAAAGAATACTAAAAAAATAACAATCAACATTAAAAAAATAATAATAATTATTATCCAAAAGAAAGTTTTATTAATTACTTTCTTTTGGATAATTTCCCTATTTAATTAACAAGTAGCTCCGCCAGCTAAATGAAGTTCAGCACCTAGAATTTCTTCTTTTCTATCTAAAATGTCATCAGATAACAATTGAGCCTCAACATTTTCAAATCCAATTCTTTCTATTGTTTGAGATAAACGTTCTCCTGTTTTACCTTGTTCCCTATAGAAAAGTATCGTTTTTTCAATTATATCCATAACTTCTTCTTCAGAAGTAAATATTTTATTTAGTGGAATTCCGTGATTTACAAGTTTACCCCATCTACCGCCTATATATACTTTATACCCTACTTGGCCATCTGGTATAGCATCGAAATGGCAAGTACCAATGCAACGACCACAGTTATTACATATTTCATGATCAATTTTTAAAACACCATCTACAACCTTAGCAGCATGAACTGGACAAACATTTTCTACACCACAAACTCTACATCCATTACATAATTCCTCATCGAAATTAGGTAATTTTTGTCCAATAACTCCTAAATCGTTTAAACTAGGCTTCATACAATTGTTTGGACATCCACCTACACCAATTTTAAATTTATGTGGTAATTTTACGTTAGCATATCCATTGAAGAATACTTCGTGGATTTTTTCAGATAAATCAAAAGTATCAATTAAACCATATTGACAAGTTGTACCTTTACAAGAAACCACTGGACGTACCTTAGAGCCAGTACCACCTGTTACTAGACCTTCCTTTGCAATATAAGCTCTAAAATCTTCAATCTTGTCATAAGGAATTCCAGGACATTCAATTGTTAATCTTGATGTAAATGTTACAGTACCATTTCCATAAAGTTCTGCAGCCTCTGATAAACATTTATTTTGAGCTGCAGTGATTTTCCCATTAACAGTAATTATTCTACCAGAAAAATTGTCAGTACCTTTGTTAGCAAGGAAACCTAATGCTTTTACTTTTTTTTGATCTTCTGGACTAATTGTTAAACTCGCCATATTCATTTACCCCCTAAATTTTTTATTATATTTTATTTAATATTGCGCCGCCTTCAAGAACTAATGTATTGGTATATCCAAAATGTTTTAATCGATTTTGTAGCATATATGCTCTTTTACCTTTGGAACATACTAATAATAGTTTTTCGTCCTTTCTGTATTCAGGTAATTCTCCATTTACCTTTGAAAGGTCCACATAAGGAGAACCTTGTAAAGATGGAACAATAGATGCATCAATTATTTTATAT
>CAYMGW010000071.1:0-9079 GCA_964390085.1 uncultured Tissierella sp. | reverse complement strand
AATTTCAGTAGGTACTTTAAATGCTTCTATTGTTCATCCTAGAGATGTTTTTAAAGCAGCTATAAAAAGAAATTCTAACTCTATGATTTTGATACATAATCATCCTAGTGGTGATCCTAGCCCAAGCAACGAAGATATAAATATAACTAATCGTTTAATTGATGCTGGGAATTTAATTGGAATAAAAGTGTTAGATCATATAATAATTGGTGATAATAGATATATAAGTTTTAAGGAAAAAAATCTAATTTAAGTTTTAATTAAGGAAGGAGCAAGTAATATGGGATTATTTAGTGGATTTGTAAAAGATATGGGAATAGATTTAGGAACAGCAAATACTTTAGTTTATATAAAAGGTAGAGGAATTGTAGCAAGAGAACCATCCGTTGTAGCAATACAAACCAATACTAAACAAGTGTTGGCAGTAGGCGAGGAAGCAAAAAAAATGATAGGTAGAACACCAGGAAATATTGTAGCTATTAGACCTTTAAAAGATGGAGTAATAGCTGATTTTGATGTAACTAAAAATATGTTGAAGTATTTTATTAAAAAAGCTACTAAGAGAAGGACCTTTTTCCAACCAAGAGTAGTAGTATGTGTACCTAGTGGAGTTACCGAAGTTGAAAAAAGAGCAGTTGAAGAAGCAGCTATACATGCAGGTGCAAGAGATGCATATTTAATTGAAGAACCTATGGCTGCAGCTATTGGAGCAGGATTACCTGTTCAAGAGGCAACTGGGTCAATGATAGTAGATATTGGTGGGGGTACTACAGAAGTAGCTATAATATCCTTAGGTGGTATTGTTACATCTAAATCTATTAGAGTTGGTGGAGATGAATTAGATGAATCAATAGTTAATTTTATTAAAAAAGAATATAGCTTAATGATTGGTGAGCGTACTGCTGAAGAGGTTAAAATAACCATTGGTTCAGCAGATGGGAACTCAGAAATATCTGAAATGGAGATTAGAGGAAGAGATATGATTACTGGTCTACCAAAGACTATAAATGTAAGCGCTAAAGAAATCTATGAGGCTATGAAAGAACCAATCCATAGTATTTTAGAGGCAATAAAATCTACTTTAGAAAAGACACCACCAGAGTTAGCTTCTGATGTAATGGAGCAAGGAATAATGTTAACAGGTGGAGGCGCTCTTTTAGAGGGATTAGATAGATTGATTATTGATGAGACTGGTATGCCTGTTCATATTGCAGAAGAGCCTCTTGATTGCGTTGCAAAAGGTA
The DNA here is from genome assembly GCA_964390085.1 of uncultured Tissierella sp. GTDB lineage: Bacteria > Bacillota > Clostridia > Tissierellales > Tissierellaceae > Tissierella. The sequence goes on along the minus strand of CAYMGW010000071.1, from coordinate 7,835 downwards.
CAGGAAAAGCATTAGATAGTATAGAAATACTTAAGAAGACCCTTTCAAATAATAAAAGAATAGGCTAAGTGGTGATATTATGTCTTTTTTCAACAAGAATAAGGAAAGAATGATGGTGACAGCAGTTGCTATCATTCTAATTATTATAATAGGAGTTACTACTACTGAAAGAATTGGTTTGAATAAATTTGAAAAACTAGTAGGTAATATTCTTACGCCTATTGGGAAAATATCTAATTCTGTAGGTAAAGGTATATCTGATTTTTTTGATAATCTCATGAATATTGCTAAATTAAAAGAAGAAAATGAAGGATTAAAAAAACAAATAGCAAAGTTAGAAGAAGAAAATAGAAATTATCTAAATATCATTGGTAAAACTGATTATCTGAAAAATGAAGCTAAGCTTTCAGATAAGACAAGCTTTAACTTAATTGAAGCGCAAATAGTAGGAAAGGAACCAGGTAATTGGTTCGATAGATTTACTATTGATAAAGGCTTGAAAGATGGAATAAAAAAGGGTAATACTGTTGTCCAGGGAATTGAGATTGAACAAAACAATATAATAGAAGGAATAGTAGGTCGTGTAGTAGATGTAGGAGATAATTGGGCAAAAATAGTTACTGTTGTAGATGAACTTAGCAGTATTTCTTTTAAGGTTTTAAGGACTCAAGATGGTGGAATAATATCAGGTAGCATAGATGGAAAAATATCAGGTTACCTTTTTGATAATAAAGCAGATGTAATCAAGGGAGATAAGCTTTTTACTTCCGGTCTTGGTGGTGTTTTTATTAAAGATATATATATTGGAGAAGTAGATGAAGTAGTTAGTGACGATGAAGATTTGATGAAGAAAATACAGGTTAAACCTGCCATAGATTTTAAAAAGCTATATAAGGTTTTTGTAATATCTGATTAAGGTTAGGGGATAAATATGATTATATTCATACTGACGATAGTGATTTTGCTGAATTTTTTCCTACAAAGTTCCATATTTCCATATATTAGTGTATTTGGTATTGTACCAAATACTGCTCTTATTATAGTAATTTCCATTGCTTTATATAAAGGAAGATTTTATGGAGGATTTGTGGGTCTTATTATTGGAATGATTCAGGATATTGTATTTAGTCCTGTAATAGGAGTAAATGCCTTTATCTATTTTTTTGCAGGATATTTAGTAGGATTAGTTGAGAATAAATTAACAAAAGATAACATTTTTATACCAATATTATTTTCTATCCTTGGAACTATATATTATAATTTTTCTTATTATGTATTTATGTTTTTCCTTTCTCGAAACATTCCGTTTTTATCATTTGCAAAGGATATATTGGTAATTGAAACTATATATAACTGTGTATTATCTATTCCAATATACAAACTTTTTTCCAAAATTTTTGTTGTGCCGAAAATAAGATTTGGTAATAGATAGAGGTGAAACGAATGAAATGGTTAGAAAAAATCTTTAATAGATATAACATCCTTACATATGTTGTTATATTTCTTATGTTTGCATTATCCTTTAGACTAGCAACCTTAACCATTGTTCAAGGAGATTACTATAGAGATGTATCGGATAATAAAAGATTAAAGGAAATATATATCACTGCACCAAGAGGTGAGATAAGAGATAGATATGGAAGACTCTTAGCAGGAAATAAGCCAAGTTTTACTGTGCAAATTTTAAAAGATGAATTAAATATAAAAGATAAAAAGAAAAAGAACGAGGCATTATTATCTTTAGTCAGACTACTAGAAGAAGATGGAGTCACTTATATTGATGATTTTCCAATTAACTTAAATACATTTAAATATAAAAATGAAGAAGATTACTTTAATGAAGATTTAATGCCAAATGACAAAGTTATTGATATTATTATTAATCATGGTCTTTTGCCGGAAATATTAAATACATCCTACATTCATCCAGGATATAAGGAACATTATAAATTTGTAACAGCGGAGAGAGCTGCCAATGCCCTAAGAGATAAGGGAATAAAAATCGAGAGTTCAACTGATATTAATGAATTAGTCAAATTAGTTAATAATGACAAGAATATAATAAGGAAGATAATTGATCATCCAATTTCTAGAAAATTAGTATATGAGATAATAGTACAGAAGAATTTAGCTGATAACATTGTTATGGAAGAATATTCACTATCTTATGATCAAGAATATAAAGAGCAAAAAAGGAACTTAATGAGCTCTTATGAAGGTGTGAAAAAAGATACCACAGCTAAAGAAGATTTTATTAGCATTGTATCTCAATCATCAATTTATAATATTTTAGAAAAAGTAGTTATTAAAAATAAGGATAAAGGTAAAGAGGAAATTTTAGTACCTGGTAAAATATTGTTGGACATGGTATCAGAGAAAGAGCCAAATGTACCTATAAAAGTAGAATTAAGCGAAGACAGCTCTACTGTAATATATAAATATACAGGAAATGAAAATATAGGTGATAAATCTCCTATGGATATTCTATTGGAATATAGTAAAAAGACTAAAATATTAGGAGACTTTATTACAAGTGATAGTATAAAAACTATGGCACAGGAGCAATTATTAAATGATGGAATAAATACTAGGATTTCAATTGCAAAAGATATTGAATATGTATTTATCAATAATAAGAAAAGATGGTATAATGATAATAAAATTGATGCAGATAGTACCGTTGAGGAAGCCTTTGAAAAATTGAAGGAAAACTATAAGATACCAAAGGATCTAAGTAGTTATGAGTCTAGATCTGTTCTATTGTTGTACGAGCTACTTAATAAACAAGGACATATGGCTTATCAACCAATAAACATTGCCTATGGCATAAAAGACTCTACAGTAGCCAAGATTGAAGAAGAATACAAGTATCTATAGAGCCAGTAAGATATTATCCAGAAGGAACAACTGCTGCTCATATATTAGGTTATTTAGGTAAGATTAGTCAACCAAATGAAATAAAAAAATATGTAGAAGAGAAAAAATATTCCCCTAATGATATTATTGGAAAAACAGGAATTGAGGAAAGTTTTGAAGATACCTTGAGGGGAGAAAATGGAATCAGAAGAGTAGAAGTTGACGTGCTTGGTAATACAACAAATATCCTTGATGAGAATAAACCAGTTCCTGGAGATAATATTTACTTATCAATGGATATAAAATTACAAAAATTTGCTGAGGAAGCTTTGAAAAAAACATTGGAAAAGATTCAAGTTGGTGGCATATACGAAAGCCCATGGGGTGATTACAAATTTGGAGTTAACAAGAAGAAAGGTAGACCTTATATTAATGCTACATCTGGTGCATTAGTAGCTATAAATGTAAAAACAGGGGAAGTTTTAGCTAGTGTGAGCTATCCTTCTTATGATCCAAACCTTTTTGCAACAGGAATATCTAATACCGATTGGATGAGTTTATTTCCAGAAAATGATAAAGACCCATTGGCACCTAGACCACTATATAATGTTGCAACACAAACAGCAGTGCAGCCCGGTTCAACATTTAAAATGGTTACAGCCTTAGCAGCATTAGACAAAGGATTAAGTCCTACTAAGGGAATAAGAGATATGGGTTATGTTGATATAGGTAATAAGCGTTTTGGATGCTGGATTTGGAATCAGAGTCATGGAACTCATGGATATGAAACAGTATATGATGCCCTTAGGGACTCATGTAACTATTATTTTTATTCATTAGCTTTTGGTAAGAATCCGAGAACAGGTGAAAATATAGGCGTTAAGCTTGATATTGAAGATATAGTAGATTTATCTAAACAATTAGGATTAAATGATAAAACAGGTATAGAAATAAATATACCAGCTGAGACTTCAGGCGGTGTACCTGATCCACAGAGGAAAATAATAATAACCAAAACCTTATTAAAAAATTATCTTAGAAAAAATATAAAAAACTATTTAAAAGAAGATGTAGTATTAGATGATAAGGAAATTACAAATATAATAGATGATATAGTTGGTTGGACAGAGTTAGAAGAACCATTAACTAGAGGAGAAGTTATTAGAAGATTAAGTGCTTTTGGCATAGAGCCAGAGAAAAGGTTGTCTGGTGAAAGGGAAGGCTTGGCTGATAAAATAAAATATACCTATTTAAACCAAGCAGGTTGGAATATTTCAGATACATTGAATGTAACTATTGGTCAAGGTGAAAGTTCCTATACTCCTATACAAATGGCAAACTATATAGCAACCATATCTAATGGTGGATATAGACATGAAGTGACTTTAATTGATAACATTAAAAACTATAATAATTCTAAAACTTTATTTGAAAATCAACCAAAATCTGAGAAAATAAAATTAAATGATTATGAAAATTTAGATCATATAAAGAAAGGTATGCTGGCAGTATCCGAAGATGGTTCAATGAGAAAGGTATTTGGTAGTCTACCTATTAAGGTAGGGTCTAAAACCGGTACTGCACAAAAATCCGGTATTAATCCTTCTACTGGGGATACTTATGATGATTTTACATGGTTTGTTGCATTTGCACCTTATGACGATCCTGAAATTGCAGTAGCTTCAGTGATTTTCCAAGGAGGTAGCGGAGGTTATGCTGGTCCTATGACGAGAGATATTATTGCAGAATATCTAGGTTTGAATGCAGTTGGGACTAAAGAATCATTACCTTTTAGAAATAGTTTGTTACAATAAAAATAGGATCTGATGGTATATTATTATGGAGGTAATTTTAAAAGTGAAAGAAGAATTACTAAACTTTAAAGGCGTAAAAGAAGGAATTTTTCTAAGCGTTAATGGGGATGATTTATCATCCATCAAAGAAGAATTAAACAGAAAAATGGAAAATGCTTCTAACTTTTATCAAGGAACAAAACTCCTAGGAATTAAATCTGCTCAATTATCTCCTGAGGATTTAATGGAGTTAAAATTAATTTTAAAATATAAATATGATTTGGTAGTTTCTGATGAGGAACTGCCAAAACATATATTATATCCATCTTTATCTGAGAATGTGGGAAACAATGGAAATAATGGCTTTGAAGATGAGACTATGTTTGAAGGTATCGAGTGTGGTATGACAAAGTTTGTAAATGGAACATTAAGATCAGGGCAAATTGTTGAGTATGGTGGCAATATAGTTATAATAGGAGATGTGAATCCTGGAGCGCTGATACAGGCTAAGGGTAATATAATAGTTCTTGGTACCCTTAGAGGAGTTGCTCACGCTGGAGTTGGTGGAAATCTTGAGGCAATAGTTGCTGCTTACAATTTACAGCCGACCCAGTTAAGGATTGGGGATAAAATCGCTAGACCTCCAGATGAATATATAGAAACATGTGGATTGCCAGAGGTTGCGAAGATAAAGGGTGGAGAAGTAATAATTGAACCTTATTTGCCTAATAAATAATTAAAGGGAGGATAATAAATGGATAATGAAAAACTAGGAACTGCTATAGTTATCACTTCAGGTAAGGGTGGAGTTGGTAAAACAACTACATCCGCAAATATTGGGACAGGCTTAGCTATTTTAGGAAAATCTGTAGTTGTTGTTGATGCGGATATCGGATTAAGAAATCTTGACGTAGTCATGGGACTAGAAAATAGGATAGTTTATGATATAGTGGATGTTGTAGAGAAGAACTGTAGATTGAAACAAGCTTTAATAAGAGATAAAAGATATGAGAAATTATATCTTTTACCAGCAGCTCAAACTAAGGATAAATCTGCTGTTAGCCCAGAACAAATGTTGGATTTAGTTAATGAGTTAAAGAAAGAATATGATTATATTATAATAGATTCTCCTGCAGGAATAGAGCAAGGTTTTCAAAATTCCATAGCTGGAGCTGATATAGCAATAATAGTAACAACTCCTGAAATATCTGCTGTAAGAGATGCAGATAGAGTAATTGGATTACTTGAATCTAAAGGGTTACATAATCCGAAGTTGATAATTAATAGGATTAGACAGGAAATGGTTAAAAGAGGGGATATGATGAATATGGATGATATCATAGATATCCTAGCTATTGACCTTTTAGGAATAGTACCAGATGATGAAGCTATAGTTGTATCTACCAATAAAGGCGAACCAGTAGTAATTGATGAAAAAGCATTATCTGGAAAAGCCTATAGAAATATAACCAGAAGAATAATAGGGGATGAAGTAGAATTATTAGACTTAGATGTAAATGAAGAAGGAAAGTTTAGTAAAATCCTTAAATTATTATTTGGTAAATAGGGGAGGGAGATTCTTGGATCTTTTTAAATTATTTGGTAAAAAAGAAGAGAAAAGTAAAAATGTTGCTAAGGAAAGACTTAAATTAGTATTAGTTCATGATAGAGCAGATCTCTCACCTAAATTTTTAGATATGATTAAAGGTGATATTATTAGAGTAATATCTGAATATGCAGACATAGATGAAGAAGGATTAGACATTAAGTTAACAAGAATGAAAAGAGATAAAGACAGCTCTACCATATCTGCTTTAGTAGCAAATATTCCTATAGTAAAAGTAAAAGATAATAAATAGCTTTTAAGGAAAATTTGTTAATAAATTTTATTATTTAGGAACAACTATTGATAAATTTTATACTATACAGTATAATTGATAAGTATAAACAAAAGAAAAAATTATTTATTTACAGGAGGAAGAAAATGAAAAAAAGAATTTTAGCTTTAATGTTAGCGTTAGCACTAATGACAGTTGTATTTACTGGGTGTGCTAAAAAGGATGCAGTAGCACCAGTTGATGAAAGTAAACCAGCTGATACTACTACACCAGCAGCAGAAGAAGAAGCAAAAGGTGATTTAGTTGATGGTACTTATCTAGTTAAAATGCCAGTTAGTGATCACGGAAATTATCCAATGGCAAAATTAGAAGTAAAAGATGGACAAGTAGCATCTTTAGACTATAATGAATACTTAGCAGATTCAGGAGAAGCTAAATCAGAATCAAACTATAATTATGCTGACGGTCTTGCTGTAATCAAAGATTTAAATGCTCAATTCAATGAAAAGAAAGATATTGACGCAGTAGACTATGATGCAGTTGCTGGAGCAACTCATACTAAAGCAAGCTTTAAGGAAGTAACTCAAATGTTATTAGACAAAGCTGCAAAAGGTGAAACTTATACACCAGTTTATAAAGATGGAGTTTACGAAGCTAAAGCTGCAGAAGATAATCATGGTTGGTTAGCAGAAGTTAAAGTAAGAGTTCAAGATGGTCAAATAGTAGGTGTTGACTATGCTGAAATAGCAGTAGAAGATTCAGATGCTGCTAAAAAAGGTGACAGAAAGTCACCAGATAACTACACTTACGAAGCTTCTTTTGAAGTAATGAGTGCAGTTCAAAGATTAATCATTGATAACAATGGAACAGAAAATCTTAATCTTGATGGAATTACAGGAGCAACAAATACAAGAACTACTGTAATAGATCTTGTAAATCAAGCATTAAGCTCAGCAAAATAGTTTAAAATAAAACCCTAACTAAAAGTTAGGGTTTTTTCAAATGATATGGAGTGATGAAATGAGAATTAAAAGATACAATAGATTGATTATTCTTCTAATTTTAATATCAGTTACCACCGGATGTATAAAGAAACAAAATTTAAATGATACTAAGTCTCCAACTCAATCACAGACATCATCTAAAACGGAACCTATATCTAGAACAGAATTTTTAATGGATACTGTAATGACTATCAAATTATATGATAAGTCCGATGAAAAAATTTTAGACAAGGTATTCTCTAGATTGGAAGAGATAGAAAGCAGAATGAGCATCACTATAAAGAATAGTGATGTAAGTAAGATAAATGACAACGCAGGTATAAAACCTGTTACAGTTAATGAAG
>CAYMGW010000070.1:3614-9149 GCA_964390085.1 uncultured Tissierella sp. | reverse complement strand
ATGAGAATATATTTATCTATGTTTCCTATAATTGGTTTTCAAGTTGTAAGCTCCAATTACTTCCAAGCAACAGGAAAACCAAAGCATGCTATGTTACTTAGCTTATCAAGACAAGTGTTGGTCCTTATTCCTGCATTAATTATTTTACCAAAGATATACGGTTTAACTGGAGTTTGGCTAGCTGGACCTATTTCAGACTTAACTGCATCTATTATTACTGCATATTTTGTGATAAGAAGCGTGAAACATCTTGGTAATGAAGATAATAGAAGATTCAATGACATAATAGAAGAAAATTAGGACCTAGTTCAAACTAGGTCCTTTAATTATATCTATAAATTGTTTTGTCATTCTAGCTGTGAATCCCCATATAATATAATCCTTATAATAATAAAACATAACAGAATGCTTTCCACGTCTCCAATTATAGTCTCTTCCATTTGGTATTAAATTATAAGGAAATTCATCATTTAACACTGTTTTTAAATCTAAATAATAAACATCCGGTTCATTTTCTAATAGAAAATCTAAGGGAACTGTGAATATATGGTCTACCTCAGCAGAATTTGGAGCTATGTTATCCACAATTAATCCAGATATTGTGCCTAAAAAACAATGAATAGTAATATTAGCATAAGAAACTAAATAATCTAATTCTCCAATTATATTTATATTTTCTTTTTTAATGTTTAGCTCTTCAATAGTTTCTCTTATGGCAGCCTCTTCATAAGTCTCATTATCCTCTACTTCTCCTCCTGGAAAGGAAATTTCTCCAGGTTGGCTATCTAGATTTTTAGACCTAAGTTCATATATTATCTCTAGTTTATTATTATTTTCAATTATTGGTATAAGTACTGCATAATTCTTCTTTATATCTATAGGCTTAGGGGTTCTATTTTTAATTATTTCTCTTATTTTTTCTATATCCACTTTTTTACACCTCTCAAAAACCTAATTAAAAAGGGGTCTCATTAGACCCCTTATCTTTAAAGTAAATCTTCTCCTTCTTCCCAATTTATTGGGCAAAGTCCACCAGTTTTTAGAGCTTTAAGTACTCTTAGAGTTTCATCAACTGATCTTCCTACGTTTAAATCATGTATTACTGAATATCTAACTACTCCTTCTGGATCTATGATAAACAGTCCTCTTAGTGCAACTCCTGCTTCTTCTAGTAATACTCCATAATCACTTGATACTTTTTTTGTCATATCAGAAGCCATTGGGAAGTTTACTTTTCCTAGGCTTGAATTAATCCATGCTTTATGTGAATGTTCACTATCTACAGATACAGCTAATACTTCTGCATTTTCTTTTTTGAAATCTTCTATTCTACCTGAATAGCCTCTAATCTCTGTTGGTCACACTAAAGTAAAGTCTAATGGATAAAAGAACATAACTAACCATTTTCCTTTATAATCTTCCAAACATACATTTCCAAAATCTGACCCATCTCCTAAACAGGTATTCATCATAAAATCTGGTGCTTTTTTACCTACTATTCTGTCCATTATATACCTCCATATTTTTATCTTTTAGTTTTTAATTGGTTTATCAATCATTTTATTTATATCCAATTTCATATAAAATAAACATGGAGATGATAATTATTATCATTTAACTTTGGACATTTTTATAAAAGAAAAGAATTACTCTCTCCTACTAAACATTATATCTGATATATCAAGCAAAGCCTCATCCTTATTAAGAATTGGCAATATATCTACCTTTTCTATTAGTTTATCTAACTTGCCTGCTTCTTCTTTAGCTTTTACTATTTTCTTATCTTCTACTTTAGTTAATAACTCTTCAAAACTATATATTTTAAACCTTTCTACATTAAGGTTTTCTGCTTTTTTCTCTAATAAGTATATTAATAGTTCTTCATAGCTACAATTCTTGTCAAGACTAAGCATAGAACATATTTTAGGTATTATATTCTCTAATAAAGCTCTTCTATATGGAATTTCTGGAAGCTTTAATATCTCTTCCATTTTTCTTACTTCCTCTTCAGGTATACTAAGTAAATAATTTAGATAATAATCCTGATCTTTTTTTGGAATTATATAGTATTTATGTCCCTTATAACCATTCAATGCCCTTAATCCATCATAATATCCAAGCTCTATATTTGCTTTAGCTCTATTAGAATCATATTCAAAGGACCTTCCTATACTGTCAGAGGGTGATATTACTATAGAATTTGTGCCTTGTAAATCAAGTTTTTTAGTAAATCCCATGGCATGAGTTCTTACTAGAATCAAGTCCTCATATCCCTTATCTATTAGCATCTTAAAAGGAAGATTATCATAAAATCCACCATCTAAATATATTTTCCCTCCCAATCTTTCAGTTTTAAATGCTGGTAAATATGCACTTGCCATTAAATAATCTTTCAATTCTCCCTCTTGAATATCTTCTTTAAATAGATACAAGGGCTTAAATGGACTTAAGTTTATAGTAACCATACCAAAATCCATAGAAGATTTTCTAATCTTTTCCTCATCGATATACTCATCTAACAAATTTTTCAAAGGTGTTATATCAAATCCCTTGGTACTTATTATGTTTTTTATTTTTCCCCGTAAAAATGATAAATCTTCCTTTGCTAATTTTAATTGCATGATTTTGTCTATTTCTTCATCGTCTACGTCAACTACCATAGAATAAGTAATTTCATTCCAAAGGTCATAGCATTTCTCATAATCATTTTGTACAATCATTGCCCCATTTAAAGCACCTATAGATGTACCTACTACCCCTTTTATTTCAATTCCTGACTCCATTAATGCCTTATAAACACCCACATGATATGAACCCTTCGCTCCTCCGCCCTCTAATACTAGTCCATACATTATTAATAACACCTCTTTATTGCTGTTTTATTCTTATTATTCCATCATTACTTATAATAGTGTTAAAATCTTTTGAAATTATATTCATGTACTTAATTTTTTCCTCTATTTCTTCATCAGGTACAGGCCTTCCATATACTATAGTACAAGGTATAATCTGTATATGATCTATATCCTTATTTATTAAATTTATCTGTCCAATTATAGTATTAGATGTTAATCCATTTTTTGAACCAAAAACAAAATTACCTAAGCTATAAAATATGGGTTTCCCATTATAAATCTCAATACCTTGTAATACATGGGGATGATGTCCCATTACAATATCTACTCCTGCATCTACTAGCTTTCTAGCTAGCTCTATTTCTTGTTTCCTTGGAGTAGTACTAAGCTCCACTCCCCAATGTATAGATAATATTAAGATATCTGCTTCTTTTTTCATCTCTACTACTCTATCCAATACTTCTTTTATATGTGAATCATAAGCTCCTACAATGCCAGGACTTTTATTAGTAGCATACCATTTCACATCAGGTACTACCCTAGTAAAAGATAATACTCCTATTTTAATTCCATTTTTTTCAACTATAATGCCTTCCATTGCTTCTTTTTTATTCTTGCCACCACCTACTCTTTTTATTTGATTTTTATCTAGGTGATTTAGGGTATCTAAAAATCCATCATGACTATAATCTAAGGAATGGTTATTACCTAAGGCAACTATATCTATCCCAGCTTCTTTCATAGCCTTTAAATTCCTTGGTTCTGATCTAAAATTAAACTGCTTATCTGCCCAGGGAGTACCTTTAGTAGTAATACTAGTCTCAAGGTTCCCTATGGTAATATCATCCTTTTGAAAATAATCCTTTACCATTTCCCAAGGGTATTCTATTCCATTTTTATTTATCTGTGCTCTTACACTACCATCCATCAGCATATCTCCTACTATGGATATAGTTGTTTTTTCATTAGCTTTTACAGTAGCTTCTACAGTTTTTTGTTCTACTATACTTATTTGTGGTTCTATCATTTTCTGAGTTTTAATAGGAAGTATACTTGAGAACATTGTCAACACAAAAAATAGATATAATCCCTTACTCATTCAATCCCCCCGATTATTCAATTATCAATTCACAATTTAAAATGTACAATTTAAAATCATAATACCTTATAATTGTTATTTGTTAATTTCTGAAGTGCAGTTTGGACATCTTGTTGCATCTAGATGAATTTCTGTATAGCAGTATGGGCAAGTCTTTGTCGTAGGTGCAGCCTCAACTACTTCTTCTTTTTTCTTAAACCTATTTAACTGCCTAATAACTATAAATATAGAGAAAGAAATAATTATAAATTCAATAATAGTATTAATAAATATTCCATAGTTTAATGTTGGAGCTCCTACTTCTTGAGCTGCTGCTAAGGATGAATATTTTACACCATCTAGACTTATAAATAAGTTTGTAAAATCTACCTTCCCAATTAATAATCCAATTACTGGCATTATCATATCATTCACCAATGCAGTAACTATCTTTCCAAATGCTCCACCTATTATTACCCCAACTGCTAAATCTATTACATTACCCTTTACTGCAAATTCTTTGAATTCTTTTAACATATTTTTCCCTCCTTTTATAATATTTAAATATACCCTTAAATATTATAATAAAAACTCTGATATTTTAAATCAGAGCTTTTACATTATTGAATTATATTTAATATTACATTATCTGTTTGTGAAAGTCCATCCTTACATAAAATTCCTAATCCTTCTATAGTTTCTTCAATAGTTGAGCCTATTATGCCAATATTTGGTTTTACTATTACATTTTTTAAGGCTAAATATGCAGACAATACGGCTTCACCAGCTGAAGTTGACAGTTTAAAAGAACAAGTTTCTTTCGCCCCATCACATATCATACCAGTTAAATTTGATAGCATATTGTTGGCAGCACCACTAATCTGCTCATTATTTCCTCCTAGCATCCAAGTAATGCCTACACTAGCTCCAACACCAGCAGCTATGGCACAGCCACACATAGCTGATAATTTTCCTGTATAAAGCTTTATATATTTATTTACTACATGAGCAAAAAATACAGCCTTTAATAGCTTTTCTTCTTCTATTTCATTCTCCTCTGCAACTGCAACTATAGGCAAAACTACTCCTAGTCCTTGATTTCCGCTTCCTGCACTAGTCATTATTGGACAGTTCCCACCACCCATTCTAATATCAGCAGATGCTGCTGTAAGAATCCTTGCCTTTGTAAATGCATCTATTTGAAGCTTATTTTGTCCCTGTAATCTATTTAAAGTAGCGCCTAGTTTTAATCCCTTAGTACATTTTAATCCATTTTGAGCCGCTTCTTTATTCATATTGATTCCATCTTTAATAAATAGGATTTCTTCCATAGACAAACTTTCTATAATAGCCCTTATTTCTTCAAAGGTCATGTCTTTTAAAATATCATATGAGAAATTCTTTTTTTCCTCTGAAGCTCCCGTGTATACAGTTTGTCCATCTACTTTAACCATATCTATATAATTATGACTATCCTTTAATATTACTTCTACCTTTCTTTCTTTAGATATTAAATGAATTTCTACATAAACATCTGGACTATTTTCTAAATATCCTACTGTAATTTTTCCTTCTTCACCTATTATTTTGTGAGCTAAATCT
>CAYMGW010000070.1:0-3604 GCA_964390085.1 uncultured Tissierella sp. | reverse complement strand
AATCTATATGCTCTTGATTAACATTCTTAAGGACCATTAACCCATCATCAGGATTTCCCGTAATTATTCCCAAGGCAGCTGCTAATTCAAGGCCCCATTCTTCTGTATTTGGTATTATTACAGACTTTCCATTTTTAAATATATTTTTACTTACTAATACTGCTATCTTGTCAATATTTGTATCTATGTGTTTTTTACCAAAAGCAGCAGCATAAGCCACGGCTACTGGCTCTGTACATCCTATAGCTGGTACTGTTTCTCTTTTTACCATATTTAATAGGTATTCTTGCTTTTCTTCATTTTTCATAAAATCAGCACCTTTCTTCTAACATATTAAAAATTAATGCAATTAGTATGCCAATCTTATTTTATAAAGAGAAAACTCCTACAACTAGCTATAGAAGTAAATTAAAAATCATATTTATAATTTTTAATTTTATACTTTATTCGCATTATTGCAAATTATTTTTAGATATATATACTAAAACAGTTAAAATATCAATAGTTTATACATAGCGCACCAAATTTCATTATATTTATTTGCATTATTGCAAAAAAGTTCGCATTATTGCAAATTATATTTTGTAAGCTTTCTATATAAAGTTGAAAGATTAATGTCTAATAATTTAGCTATTAACTCTTTGTCTTTAGTGGAGTAGCCATATTCTTCAAGATATTTTTCTAGTATGTCTCTTTCATACTTATCAACCATATCCTTTAAGGTTATTTTATGATTATATTGCATGTTCCTCTCATTATATAGATATTCTTTTATATTGACTGGTAAAGCATTATATGGTATTTCTTCTTCCTTAACCATATTAACTAAATATTCTACTGTATTTTCTAATTCCCTAATATTCCCTGGCCAAGGATATTTATGAAAAGCGTCCTTTATCTCCTTAGAATAATACTTTTTATCTTTCTCTAATTTTATACAATTTTTATTCAGCAGTTTTTCACTTAACAAATCTATGTCTTCCTGCCTCTCTCTTAATGGAGGTATATTGATAGGTATTACATTTAGTCTATAATATAAATCTTCTCTAAATTCTCCATTAGAAACCATTTCTTCTAGATTTCTATTAGTAGCAGCTATTAATCTAAAACTAATATTTATCAATTCCTTGCCACCGACTCTCATAAAGGTTTGATCTTGTAATACCCTCAGTAGCTTAGGCTGAAGATGTATTGGCAAATCTCCTATTTCATCTAAAAACAAAGTACCTCCATTGGCTAATTCAAATTTACCCATTTTACCCTCTTTTTTAGCTCCTGTAAAAGCTCCCTCTTCATATCCAAATAGTTCAGATTCTAAAAGATTATCTGGAATAGAAGCACAGTTTATTGCTATAAATGGAGCCTTGCTTCTATCACTTTCATAATGAATAGCTCTAGCAAAAAGTTCCTTACCAGTACCACTTTCTCCTCTTAATAATACTGAGGATTCACTTGGAGCAATATTGCTGGCTATGGATTTAACCTCTAACATTTTAGGGCTATTTCCTAGTATATCATTAAAACTTACTTTTCTTTCTCCTTCTATTAACTTATAGGCGTTTCTTACCATATCAAAGGTCTTCTGAACTTCTAAAATACTACTAACTTTTTTCCCTTCTACCATAACAGGGATATTCCTTATAATAAAGCTTTTCTTCTTATTACCTATTTGTATCTTTTTCTCTCTAGAAAAACTTTCTTCTCCATTTCCCTTTAAATGTGGAAGGATTTTATCTATTCTACTATTTATTAAAATATCTTTATCTTTACCAATATAATTTTCTATATTGGAGTTAACAAATTTTATCTTCCCATCTTGGTCAGTACATATAATTCCTTTATCTAAGCTATCTATTATCATTCTAGTTTCTTCATGCTGAATAGTAATGTTTTTTATAGTTTCATAATAATTAATATTTCCAACTATTAAATCAGAGAGTCTGCTTAAGAAAATTAAAAGATTTTCTCTTTGCTCTTGGATTTTCTTTTTTTGCTCATTTTCAAAAGCTATGAGCCCAATTACTCCTACTAGCCTATCCTTATTAAATATTGGATATCCTAGGGTAGCCATTTCAGCGCAACTACCTTTTAGACTACAACTAACACATTGCTTGCTTATATTTGGCTTATTTATTACCTGTGGCTTTTTAGTTTCAGCAACAACTTCAAAGGAACAGCTATTAGGAATCCTACTACCTATAGAGCCTCTATATTTTCCAGTAGCCGCAACTCTATACATATTTTCATCTATTATTGTTACATCTACGTTTAATACTGCCTCTATAGCTTCTGCCACTTCTTGAACAGAATTTTGTATCCTAAACAAACTCATTTTAACCACTCCCTTTCCACTATCTACAGTATAATATATTTTTTGCTCTTTGTGGAAAAACAAATTTAATTAATCATTATTTTATATGATATAATATTAAATTAGAAAAAGTTATGATAATTTCTGAAGTTAGGAGGAATGTAAATGTCAGATAGAAAATGTTGGAAGGAATATTTTATGGAAATCACTGAATTGGTAGCAACTCGTTCTACTTGCGATAGGGCACTTGTAGGTTGTCTTCTAGTTAATGATGATAATAGAATAGTGTCCAGTGGCTATAATGGCTCAGTTTCTGGAAATCCCCATTGTGATGATGTAGGACATACTATGAGAGATGGCCATTGTATAGCAACTATCCATGCTGAAATAAATGCATTATTATATTGTGCTAAGGAGGGCATTTCCGTAAAAGGGTGTACAGCATATGTAACTCATTTTCCTTGCCTTAATTGTACTAAAGCACTTATTCAATCTGGGATTAAACACATATATTATAAGCATGATTATAGAATCGATGATTATGCTGTAGAATTACTTAATAGAAATGGAATCCCTTTTGAGAAAATATAATAAGTTCACTTTTTGGTGCCAGGCACCAAAAAGTGAACTTATTAACTTATTTTAAACAATCATAGCTTCCTTAGCTAATTTATCTGCTTCTTCATTATATTCTATTCCTGAATGGGCCTTTACTTTTATAAACACTACATTTAATTGAGCCTTTATGGAATCATAGAATTCTTTATAGGCCCTGGTTCCATCTTTATTGGTCTTCCAACTACCCTTTGCCCATTGTTCTATTCCTGTATAGTCAAAATGAAGATATAGGGTATCTTTTCCCTTTTCAATGGCCAAGTCCATGGCTACCATAGCTCCTTTTATTTCTCCAGATACGTTTCTCATCTCTGCCAAATCCTTATTATCTTCTCTCCCACTATAGGTTTCTTTACCATCAAGAGTAATAAATACAACTCCATAGCTATATGTGAAATTATTTATATCGAAGCTACCATCTACATATGCTATGGCTTCATTTTCTTTTAACTGACTTTCATCTGATAGTTCAATTTCTTCAACTTCACCACCTACAAATAATAATGCCTCTTCATATGTAGAAAACTTCTTATATTCTGCTCCTGAATATCCCTTTACTTGTTCTTCACATTTTGCCCAAGTCTCGTATATACCAGGGTTCTTTCCTTTCCTTACTGCATAAAAAAACTTTGCCATTATTTCACCTCTACTTAGATACTAGGATAATTATAACATAAA
>CAYMGW010000069.1:0-9224 GCA_964390085.1 uncultured Tissierella sp. | reverse complement strand
ATAAAGATAATCCTGTCTCTTCCAATATATGCTCATAAATCTCGTCATTATCCTTTTCGCAACCTATTGCAGTTACAAATCTAACATCCTTTGAAATTCCTTTTATTATCCTTTTTGTTCTTTCCCTATCATCACAAATAACTAAAATCTCCTTCTCATCTAAACTGTCTTTCATCAAATTACATATAGTCTTCATCACTAAAGGAAGGTTAGTTATTTTTATATCTTCTCCATCTGGTATTTTCATATTTGTAAATTCTTGAATCTGATATATTATCTCTTTACTTAAGTTTTCATGTCCTTCAATAAATAATTTAGTACAGTTTTCATCCTTAATTTTTATTATAGCATTTAAATATTCTTTAAGTTGAAACTCATCATTAAAATTAATGGGCTTTAAATTTATTCCAGCTATTTTACCTATTATATCACTTTCACTTATAATATTATCTATGATTTTAGGCTTAATCTTAGGTAAAAAAATTTCTGGTACATATTTTGTAAATCCTTTTTTATAGTGCTCTAAATATTTTTCGCTATTTAGTATATATAAAAGTTCTATAATAACCCTCCTCTCTAATTTTATCTCTATTATATGAGGAAGGTTTCATATTCATTACATATCATTATGGATAAAGGTTAATATATTCAAGTAATACTTTTTCTATTTCTTCTTTATTATCAATGGTATATATTAGATTTTTGATCTCATTAGAATTCCTTAATCCTTTTAAATACCACGCAGCATGTTTTCTCATTTCTCTTACTCCAACCCTCTCACCTTTTACAGCGCATACAAGATTTAAATGTCTTATACACATATTGATTACCTCTTCATTTGAAGGTGGTATATCTTCTTTTCCATCCATTAAATTAATTATCCTTCTAAATATCCATGGATTTCCTTGAGCTCCTCTTCCTATTGCTATAGCATCACAATTGGTCAGTTCAAACATCTTAACTCCATCTTCTGGTTCAAATATATCTCCATTACCTATAACTGGTATATCTACACTTTCTTTAACTTTTCTAATAAAATCCCAATCAGCTTTTCCAGAATAAAACATATCTCTAGTTCTTGCATGAACCGTTATTGCAGAAATTTTCTCTTCCTCTGCAATCTTTGCTATATCTATTCCATTAATACTATCATGATCCCAACCCATTCGCATCTTTAGGGTAACAGGTTTCTTAGATACTTTTACTACCTCTCTCAGTACTTCCCTAGCCAGCTGTGGATCCTTCATCAAAGCACTGCCATCGCCATTTTTAACTATTTTGGGGGCAGGGCACCCCATATTTATATCTATGATATCTATATCTTCCCTGGGATTTAAATATTCTTCCACAACATTTGCCATTATCTGTGGGTCTGAACCAAATATTTGAATAGCTATTGGTCTTTCTTTAGGATTTACTTGCAACAAGGTTTTGGTCCCAGGGTCTTTATAATACATCCCTTTACTACTAACCATTTCAGAAACCACTAAATCTGCGCCCATTTCCTTACACAATATCCTAAAGGCTAGATCTGTAACTCCTGCCATAGGGGCTAAAAACACATTATTCTTTAACTCTATATCTCCTATTCTCATACATTCACCTCAAATAATCGAAAAGTAAGTAGCTATATAGCTACTTACTTGTTTCTCTCAAATACTATCCTCAAACCGTCTAAGGTCAACAATTTATCTATCTTTTTTATATATTTGCTTTCAGATGCAATAAGGCTTGAAAAACCACCTGTTGCTATAATATTTACTTTGCCTTCGTCCTGTTCCATTTCCTTAATCATCTTTTCTATTATATAATCTACCATACCTATATAACCAAAGACTAATCCTGATTGGATACTATTAGTAGTATTCTTAGCTATTACCTTCTCTGGCTTTGCAATTTCTACCTTAGGAAGTTTTGCTGTTCTCATAAACAATGCTTCTGCAGATATTTTTATTCCAGGAGTAATTGCACCCCCTAAATAATCTCCCTCTTTAGATACTGCACAAAATGTAATAGCTGTACCAAAATCTACTATTATCAAAGGGCCACCATATTTCTCGTAAGCAGCTACAGCATTTACTATTCTATCTGCCCCTACTTCTCTTGGGTTGTCATATTTTATATTCATACCAGTTTTAACACCAGGACCTACTACAATTGGATCGATACCAAAATATTTTATGCTCATAGCTGGCAAAGTATGCATCAATGGCGGTACTACAGAAGAAATAATAACATTTTTCACTTCTTTTAGACTCAATCCATGGTATCTAAAAATTTGTTCAAACAATAGTCCATATTCATCAGATGTTCTATCTCTTTCTGTTGCTATTCGCCAATCATATAATAATTCTTTATCCCTATACACTCCAAATACTATATTGGTATTACCAACGTCTATAACTAATAACAATAATTCCACTCTCCATTCCTTATCCTTTACTTTTTAGGGCTCCTACTACAGAAGTTACTATTATAATTGCAATAATTGTCTCAGGTATACCGTTTGTCACACCTATACCGAAGATAATTTTTCTTGCAGTAGTAATATCACCACCTATTGCCGCTACAAATCTTTCAGCATAAAATAAATATATCATTGAAAGAACTCCCATAGTATTGGTTAATGTGCCAATAGCAGAAGCTATTACAACATCTAGCGCCTTATCCTTAAACTTAACGTGAGTGAAATAAGCTATTATTAAAGTTAAAGTTATGAGGACTATGTTCATTATAGTTAACCATATACTCTCAGAATCCCTTATATTCTTAAATATTCCATAAGATAAATATCCTATCATTCCAATCCACAGTAAATACAGAACTGCCATAGTCTTATTCTTACCTAAATTCCTCAAAGTATTATATACATAGTAGGATACTATGCCTATTAATACCCTTGGCAATACCGAAACTAACGGATTTAAAAATACAAATGATACAGGTGTCGGATTAGTCATAGCTTGGAAAATACTAAACAGACCAAATATCAACCCAACAAATCCGCCCACTACTGGGCCTTCCATAATAGCACCAATAATAACAGGTATATGCATTATTGTTGCCCTTGTCGGCCCTACAGGTATAAAACCTAATGGAGTCATACCAAGCATTGCTGAAATAGCACCTAAAACTCCAATAATGGCCATCTTCCTTACATTAAAGCCTTTCTCTTTTACCATTAAAATCCCTCCCGCTCTAGTTCCTTTATTTTTGGATACCAGTCGATAAAATGTTAAACATTAAATATTAAATTTTAACTTTTATCTAGTCCAACTCTAATTTGATATTGGCTACCTAATAAAACATTATAATTCTATTTTTAGTTAAATTCAACACTAAATTTTTTCTAATCATCTAAAGAAATAACTTCACTTTTTGGTGTCAGACACCAAAAAGTGAAGTTATTGATTCTAGCCCCCAAAGAAATTCAACAATAATCCAGCTGCTATAGCTGAACCTATTACTCCTGCTACGTTTGGTCCCATAGCATGCATCAATAAGAAGTTTCTTGGATTAGCTTCCTGTCCGACCTTTTGTGATACTCTAGCTGCCATTGGCACTGCTGATACTCCAGCGGAGCCTATAAGTGGGTTAACTTTACCACCAGAAGTTTTGTACATAATTTTACCAAATATTACTCCTCCGGCTGTACCTATTGAGAATGCTATAAGTCCTAGGGCAATAATTTTTAATGTCTGTCCTGTAAGGAATGTTTCAGCATTAGCTGTAGCCCCTACAGTAGTACCTAAGAATATTGTAACTATATTAACCAACTCATTTTGAGCTGTTTTTGATAATCTATCAGTTACTAAGGATTCTCTAAATAAGTTCCCCAACATCAACATACCTACTAAAGCTGCAGCTGATGGTAATAATAAGGAAACTAATACTGTAACCATTATAGGGAAAATTATTTTTTCCTTCTTTGATACTGGTCTTAACTGATCCATTACTACTTCTCGCTCTTCTTTAGTTGTTAGAGCCTTCATAATTGGTGGCTGAATAATTGGCACTAAAGCCATATATGAATAAGCTGCAACTGCTATTGGCCCTAATAAATGAGGTGCTAATTTTGATGTTAAATATAGAGCTGTAGGTCCATCTGCTCCCCCGATAATACCAATACTAGCCGCTTCTGGTCCTGTAAATTTTAAAAGAATTGCACCTATAAAGGTTACAAAAATACCTAGTTGTGCTGCTGCTCCAAGTAATATACTTTTTGGATTAGCTATAAGTGGTCCAAAGTCTGTCATAGCTCCTACACCAAGGAATATAAGTGGTGGATATATTCCTAACTTGACACCTTGATATAGATAGTATAATAGTCCTCCTGGTTGACCATCTTGCGGTGGAGCCATTAATCCTGCCTCAGGTAAGTTTGCTAATAGCATACCAAAAGCAATTGGAATAAGTAATAGAGGTTCAAATCCTCTAGCAATAGCTAAGTATAAAAGCACAAAGGATACAAAAAGCATTAGCGCTTGTCCCCCAGTTATAGCAGCAAACCCTGTGCTCTGGAAAAAATCCATCAATATATCTGCTAAGTTCATGAAATTTACCTTCCTTTCTTAATGGAATTAATCTAATACTACTAATTTATCACCTGTATTTACAGTAGCCCCTTGTGTAGTATTGATACTAGCCACTATTCCATCTCTAGGAGCTAATATTTCATTTTCCATCTTCATAGCTTCTAGGATAAGCAATATATCTCCAGCCTTTACCTTATCTCCTTCTTTTACTTCTATTTTCCATATATTCCCTGGCATTGGTGCCTCTACAACCTCTTGTCCAGCAGATACTACTACTTCCTTTTTCTCTTCCTTTGGAGCTGGTGTAGGTGTAGGTTTTGCTGCTGGTGTAGGTGCTGACACTGGTGCTTGAGCTACTGGTGCTGATGGTCTTTGTACAGCTCCTCCTACTACTTCTTCAACTTCAACTTCATAAGAATTACCATTAACATTTATTATAAATTTTCTCATTGTTATGCCTCCTTATTTTGCTTCCATAGAAGCTTTTATTATAGTTTACCGTATATCTGTTCTTGTCTACCAGCCGTTGCCCAAGTAGGAGAACTTTGAGGTATTCTTCTAATACTTCTTATATTTATCTCAGGAATACTAACCCCTAAACTAGCTGCTACAGCTGCAGCAATAACTGCTACTAACTCCTCATCATTCACGGTAGGTTCTTTTACCTTTTCTACTACAGTTTCCTCAGCTTTAATTGGTGTTACTGTTTCTTTGGTGGCTGCTGCTTCCTTCTTTCCACCTATTTTCTTTAATACAGATATAAGCATTGCAAGTACAATTAGACCTAAAAATACTACTGCCATACTAAAAAATGTAATTACTAAGCTATCTCCAAAACTAATTTTATCACCCAATTATTTCACCTCTTTTATACTGGTAAATTACCATGTTTTTTGGAAGGTCTATTTTCTCTCTTAGACTCTAACATATCAAAAGCAGAAATCAATCTAGGTCTTGTGATACTTGGAACTAATATATCATCTACAAATCCTCTTTGAGCTGCAATATATGGATTAGCTACAGTATTTCTATATTCAGCAATCTTCTCTTGTCTAGTTTCTATTGGATTATCAGACTTCTCAATATCCTTTTTAAATATAATATTTGCAGCACCATCTGGTCCCATAACTGCTATTTCAGCATTTGGCCATGCAAATACTTGATCTGCGCCTAAATCCTTAGAACACATTGCAAGATAAGCTCCACCATAGGCTTTTCTAATTATCAATGTAACCTTAGGTACTGTTGCTTCACTATAAGCATATAGCATCTTAGCACCATGTCTAATTATTCCACCATATTCTTGCTCTGTACCTGGTAAGAATCCTGGAACATCTACTAAATTAAGTAATGGAATGTTAAATGCATCACAAGTTCTAATAAATCTTCCTGCTTTATCTGATGCATTAATATCTAAACATCCTGCTAAAATCTTAGGTTGGTTAGCAACAACCCCTATAGTTTTTCCATTTAATCTAATATATCCTGTTATGATGTTTTGTGCATAATATGGTTGAACTTCAAAGAAGTCTCCACCATCTGCTAAAAGTTTTATAATTTCTTTCATATCATATGGTTTATTAGGATTAACTGGAACAATTTCATTTAATTTTTCTTCAACTCTATTTATTTCATCTTCTGTAGTATAAATTGGTGCTGCCTCTAAGTTATTGGATGGTAAATAAGATAACAATACCTTAATTCTCTCTATACATTCCGCTTCTGTTTTATCCATAAAATGTGCTACTCCGGATATTTTATTGTGAGTATTAGCACCACCCAATTCTTCTTGAGTAACCTCTTCACCTGTTACAGATTTGATTACCTGTGGTCCAGTAATAAACATCATACTAGTTTTATCTACCATAAATATAAAATCCGTTAATGCTGGTGAGTAAACTGCTCCACCTGCTGAAGGTCCCATTATAACTGAAATTTGAGGTATAACTCCAGACGCAATGGTATTTCTATAAAATATTTTTCCGTATCCTGATAAAGCATCTACACCTTCTTGGATTCTAGCTCCACCTGAATCATTAAAACCTACTATTGGAGCCCCCATCTTAAGCGCCATCTCTTGCACCTTACAAATCTTAGCAGCATGCATTTCACCTAAGGATCCACCTACTACTGTAAAATCTTGGGCATAAGTAAATACAAGTCTTCCATCTACTGTACCATAACCAGTAACTACACCATCTGCAGGCGCTTCTACTTTTGCCATATCAAAGTTTGTGCATCTATGCTCAACAAACTTATCAATTTCTACAAAACTACCTTCATCAAATAGTAAATTGATTCTTTCTCTTGCAGTAAGCTTTCCTGACTTATGATGTTTTTCAATCCTTTGCTCCCCACCACCAAGTTCAATTTTCTTCGCAGTTTCAAGGAGCCTTTCAATTTTTTCCTTCATATTTACCCTCCTTTTTTTGTTAAGTACCTAATCCCTTTGACAAAGCTCTATTAGCACTCCAAAGGTTGACTTTGGATGTAAAAAGGCAATTTTAGCGCCACCAGCACCATATCTTGGTTTCTCATCAATCATTTTAATTCCTTTTTCCTTCATTTCATCTATAGCTTTTTCAATATCATCTACCCTATAAGCAATATGTTGGATTCCTTCACCTTTTTTCTCGATGAACTTAGCTATAGGTCCATCTTCTTCAGTAGATTCAAGTAATTCAATTTCTGTATCTCCTATAGGTAAAAATGCAACCGTAACCTTTTGTTCCTCAACTACTTCTTTATCTAGGCATTTCATCCCTAATATTCCTTCGTAAAATTTGATTGCTTCATCTAAGTTTTTTACAGCAACACCTATATGATCAACCTTACCAACCATTAGATTACCTCCCTTTTTGTAGTGAATAGTAAAGAGCAAAGAATTAATAAATTCTGATTATACTTTAGGTTCTTTTTATTTATTAACTATGGTTTCACTATTCACTTTTTATTGTGAATTTTTTCACTTGCTTTAAACTATTCACTTTTAGCTATCAACTTTATTATCTCATCTTTAGCAGTATAAGGGTCTGTTTCTCTTAGTGTAACTTCCTTTGCTAATCTTTCTATTAAATCTTCCTTTACTGCCTTATCCAATATTAATTTCATTAAATCTTCTTCTACCAATTTTAATATTTCTAGCCTATTATTTCTAATTCTAATTTTTTCCAATTCATTACTTTTTTCTAAGTACTCTCTATGTTCTAGGACTTTTTCTAGAAGTATATCTATATCCTTATTTTGTCCTGCTGACACCTTAACTACTGGTGGTCTATAGTCTCCTTGCTCATTTAAATCTAAATTCATCTCAATCTCAACCATAGTCTTATCTGCTCCATCTAAGTCAGATTTATTGATTGCAAATACATCTGCTATTTCCATTATACCTGCCTTTATGGCTTGGATATCATCACCTAGATTTGGAACCATCACCATAAGAACAGTATCTGCGGTCTTTACTATATCAACTTCAGATTGACCAACTCCTACTGTTTCTATAAAAATATAATCACAACCAAAAATATCAAGTACCTTTATAGCACCCCAAGTAGCTTTCGACATACCTCCTAATGAACCACGAGTCCCCATGCTTCTTATAAATATATCTTTATCTAAAGCAAGATCACTCATTCTAATTCTATCTCCGAGTATTGCTCCTCCACTAAAGGGACTAGTGGGGTCTATAGCCACTATCCCTACTCTCTTACCAAGCTTTCTAAGTTCCTTAGTTAACTTGTCTGTCAAAGTAGATTTTCCCGCTCCTGGAGGCCCGGTTATACCAATTACATAGGCCTTACCTGATTCCTTATATAGCTTTTTTAATATATCTATTGCTTCCTTATCGTTGTTTTCCAACATGGTAATAAGCCTAGCGCAAGCTCTCTTATCACCTTGCAATAAACCTTCGTTTATATTCAAATAAAACACCACCTATTATCTTTTAAGGTTATTTGTAATAAAATCTATTACATCCTTTGTTGGTGTACCAGGTGTGAAAATTGCTTCTACTCCTGATTCTATAAGATAAGGAATATCGTCTTCTGGAATAACGCCTCCACCTATTATAAGCATATCATCTACTCCATCTTCCCTTAATAAATTAACTACCTTTGGGAATAAGTGATTGTGAGCTCCTGATAATATACTCATAGCAACTACATCAACATCTTCTTGAATAGCAGCAGCTACTATTTGTTCAGGTGTTTGTCTGAGTCCCGTATATATAACTTCCATACCTGCATCTCTTAAAGCTCTTGCTATTACCTTTGCTCCTCTATCATGTCCATCAAGGCCTGGCTTAGCTACTAAAACTCTAATTGGTCTATCCATATATTTTATACCTCCCGTTTCCTATAAAATTACTGATTGTTGATATTCGCCGAATACTTCTCTTAATACATTACAAATTTCACCTAAATTTGCGTATGATTTTACAGCATCTAATATAAATGGCATTAAGTTTTCTTCCGTACTAGCTTTTTCTTTTAATAGACTTAGTGTTCTTTCAACTTCTTCGTTATTTCTTTCCGCTCTTAAAACTTTTAGTTTTTCTCTTTGATTTAATTCAACTGTCTTATCTACTTTTAATAATTCCTTCTTATCAGTTTCTTCGATTTGGAATTTATTTACTCCTACAACTATTCTATCTAAGGATTCTACTTCCATTTGATATCTATAAGCAGCATT
>CAYMGW010000068.1:0-9298 GCA_964390085.1 uncultured Tissierella sp. | reverse complement strand
ATGCGAGAATAGAGGATATTATAAGACATATAAAACATATTAGAAATATAGGGGGAATAGATGTAATAGCACTAGGCTCTGACTATGATGGTTCTCATCCAAATTGTGAAATAGACAATATAGGTGAGATAGAAAAACTTATCCTTGCATTAAAGGATAATAAATTTCGTGATGATGAAATCGATAAGATATTTCACAAAAATGCATTGAGAGTAATTAAAGATGTATTATAGCCATTAGTATGGAGATACTGAAGTAACCCTGGTATTTAATATAGACATAAAATAATGTTGAATATATACTAATATATGAGGTGACTTAGTTTTGAGACATTATAAAAAGATGATTTTTGTTTCCATAATAGTTGCATTAGCATCACAAGTTAATATAGGTCTAATAAATAGTGATTTTAGAGTTTCAGCAGGTATAATATTCTTTGTAGCCTTCCTTTTTTATTATCATGAGTTAAGGCCAATTCCAACAGGGATACTATCTGGTATAATGGTATATATTTTAAGGTTGATAGTTTATTATATAACAAATGGAAACCTAAACAATGTAATAATATCATATCAGTTGGAAATATTGTTTTATGCTTTTTACTCTATTATTTACTCTTTATTAATAAATAAAGGAAATAAAAATAATATAAATTTTATATTTTTTATCATGGTTATTAGCGATTTTGGTGCTAATCTTATAGAAGTAGTTGTAAGGGCTACAATAGATACTTCTCCTTCTCCATGGAAAGTAGGGGCTACATTATTTCTCGTAAGTGTAGTGCGTTCAACCATAGTATGGCTGGTGTTAAATGGGCTTAAATATTATAGAATGTTACTGATGAAGGAAGAACATGAAAATAGGTATAAAAGATTATTATGGTTGACATCTCAGCTAAAAACAGAAATGTACTGGATAGAAAAAAATATGGATCATATAGAAAAGGTTATGTCCGAGTCATATGAATTATTTGAAAAAATCAACCTTAATGAAGATAAGGAGAGTTGGGGCAATAGAGCACTAAACATTGCTAGGGATGTGCATGAGATAAAAAAGGAGAATGGGTTAGTGATTCGTGGCATGAAACAAATTACAGAAAATGAGCTTAAGGATAAGGGTATGGACTTTAAGGATATTATTAGTATACTCTCTGAGACTATGAAGAGAGAAATAAAAGGATTAGATAAAGATATAAATCTTATATTCAACATTGGAGAAAATTTTTATACTTCAAAGCACTATTATCTTATGTCTATGCTTCGTAATCTTATTATGAATAGTATGGATGCCATACCAAATTCACAAAAAGAAGCAGAAATTAGCGTAAGCCATGAAATAGAAAATAATCAACATATTTTTATAGTATCTGATAATGGAACTGGGATAGACGAAGAAGGTCTAAATCATATTTTTTCACCAGGTTTTTCAACTAAGATAAATTATAATACAGGTGAAGTTAATAGAGGTCTTGGATTAAGCATAGTTAAGTATATAGTAGAGGAACAATTGGGTGTTACAGTAAAGTTTAGCTCTACCCTAGGATATGGAACTAGCTTTTATATATCCAGTCCAAGAAGGTCATTGGAGGAGAGTTTAGAATGAGAATATATATAGTTGAAGATGATTCCAATATTATTAGAATTTTAGAAAGGATAATAATGGATAAAGGTCTAGGAGATGTAATAGGAAGAGCTGATAACGGCATAAGTGCCTTAGGAGAGATAGAAGTATTGAAGCCGGATATAGTATTAGTTGATTTGCTGATGCCTGGTAAAGATGGTATTAGCTTAGTAAGAGAGGCCAAGACAATACATCCTGATATTCAGTATATTATGATTTCACAAGTATCTTCAAAGGATATGATTTCTAAAGCATATCAAAGTGGAGTAGAATACTATATTTCAAAGCCTATTGACGCTATTGAAGTACAAACTGTAATTAATAAGGTTAAAGAGAAGATCGATATGAACCAAAAGCTAGCTCAAATACAAAGTTTGTTTTCTAATGAATTTGAAAATCCTAAAAGGGAGCAAACTAGTATCGATAACATAGCAGGAGTAAAAAGAGTGATGCAGAGGATTGGCATTATTGGGGAATCAGGAAGTCAAGATATTATTGATGTTGCTAAGTATTTGATTGATACAAATCAGACTATGGCTAATTTTACAGTAAAAGAACTTTGTAGTCAATTTACTGATAATCCTAAAACCATGGAACAGAGAATTAGGAGAACAGCAACTATAGGAATGATTAACCTTGCAAATATTGGAATTGAAGATTATATGAATGAAATATTTACTGAATACTCTAATGGGTTATATAATTTTGAACAGCTTAAGATAGAGATGGATTTCATTAGAGGAAAGAGCAAAAAAAGAGGTAAAGTGAATATAAAAAAATTCATAGACGGAATAGTTTATTATGGTAAGATTTAGGCATGAAAAAGTTAGATAAGAGCATTGCTCTTATCTAACTTTTTTTATATTGTCAAAAAATTACTTGAAAAAATTCTTGTTGTGGTTTGAAACTTTTCATAGGTATTTGAAGGTCGTAAGTTATAATCAGTTTATAAATTATCAAACTAATTTATATTTTGTGTAAGTGTCAAAAGTAATAGTAAAATACTTAAGAAACAGGAGGTTATATTAATGGCGTCAGTAAAAGTAATAGTTGATTTTGTAAATACTGTTTTGTGGGACTATGTATTGATATTTGGACTTATAGGTATAGGTATTTTTATGACTATAAGACTTAAGTTTCCACAATTTACAAGAGTATTTCCAGCATTAAAGAAAATGATTGCAGGAATAGTTAAAAAAGAAGCAGTAGAAGAAGGGAAAATGTCACCTTTCCAAGCTCTATCAACTGCTGTGGCAGCACAAGTTGGTACAGGAAATATAGTAGGAGTAGCTACAGCAATAGCAGCAGGTGGTCCGGGAGCTGCATTTTGGATGTTAATATCTGCGTTTTTTGGAATGGCTACAATTTTTAGTGAATCAGTTTTAGCACAAAAGTATAGAGAAAATAAGGATGGAGAATTAGTAGGTGGTCCTGCTTATTATATAAAAAATGGTTTAAAGTCTAAAGGATTAGCAACATTATTTTCAATATCATGTATTGTTGCACTAGGAATAGTTGGTATAATGGTACAATCAAACTCGGTAGCCGGATCAGTTAGTAATGCTTTTGGAGTGCCAGTAGTAGCAGTTACTATTGGACTTGCAATTGTAGTAACCCTTATATTAATGGGTGGCATGGGAAGAATAGCATCCTTTGCAGAAACAGTAGTACCAATTATGGCTGGAGCTTATATATTAGGAAGTTTAATTATTATTGTAATGAATATTAATAGCTTTATCCCAGCATTAAAAAGTATTTTCATTGGAGCATTTTCACCAGGAGCAATTGGCGGAGGTGCAATAGGTATAACAGTTCAACAAACAGTAAGATTTGGTTTAGCAAGAGGACTTTTCTCAAATGAAGCTGGGATGGGTTCAACTCCACATTCACATGCAGTTGCCGATGCTAAGCATCCAGCGGAACAAGGCTTTACTGCAATGATAGGAGTATTTATATCTACATTTTTGATTTGTTTATCAACAGTTATGGTAAATATCACTTCAGGTGCGTATAATCCCAATATATCAGCAGTTGAAATGACTCAAAGTGCAACTGTAATGACACAAAATGGTTTTGCTGCAGGATTTGGTACATTTGGAGGAATGTTTTTATCAATATGTCTTTCATTCTTCTCACTTACTACAATAGTAGGATGGTATTTCTTTGCTGAATCAAATGTTAAACATATATTCAATACTAAGTCTATAACAATAAATACATTTAAAGGGTTAGTCATTACAGCTTTAGTAGTAGGCACTATGATAGATGCAACATTTGTATGGGAATTGGCAGATATGTCTATGGGTATAATGGCTGTACCAAATATTATAGCATTATTCTTATTATCTAAAGAAGTTAAAGATATACTTAATGACTACGATTCAAAGGTATTAAGTGGAAATATGAATTGGAATTATGAATATCAAAATCTTGAAGAGAAGAAGAATAATAGAAAATCTATATTAAGAAAAGGATTGAGTACTACTATATTGAAATAATAGATACTATGACACAGTATAATATCCCACAACAAAAGAGGTAGATAGCTAAGGCTGTCTACCTTCTTTGTATTTCAAGCTTATCACTAAGCAGGAGCTTAAAATAATACTATAAATAAATTTAGGTGCTTATGGATATGTTTCCCAGCAAATGTTACAATTAAACTATACTAGGAGGTGTTTCTTTGAGGGATAAATTAATTATTGAGATATGTGTAGATTCTCTTCAATCTGCTTTATCAGCAGAAAAAGGAGGGGCTAGCAGGATAGAACTATGTGATAATCTAATGGGAGGAGGAACTACCCCCAGTGCAGGGATGATTGAATTAGCTAGGAAATATCTAACTATTGATATAAATGTAATGATTCGTCCAAGAAGTGGAGATTTTTGCTATTCTGCTCTTGAACTTGAAGTAATGAAAAGAGATATTGAGATTGTTAAAAAATATGGTGTAAATGGTATAGTAATAGGAGCGCTTAAGCCTAATGGTGAGATAGATATAAATATGATGAAGGAGTTAATACAATTAGCTAGGCCTCTTACTGTGACATTTCATAGAGCATTTGACATGACAAAAGACCCTTTTGAATCTTTAGATATACTTATCAATCTTGGTGTAGAAAGAATATTAACATCTGGGAAAGAAAGTAATGCTATACAGGGTGTAGATTTAATCAGAGAACTAGTTAAAAGAGCAGAAGACAAAATAATCATCATGCCAGGAGCAGGGATTAATGAGGAAAATGTAAGGGGTATAATTGATAATACTGGGGTAAAAGAAATTCATTTATCTGCCAAAAAAAGAGTAGAAAGTATTATGGAATATAGGAATGATAGAGTAAATATGGGTGGAAGTATAATCGTATCTGAATATGATAATTATTTTACTTGTGAAAAATCTGTAAGGAATATAACTCATATATTAAATTATTTAGGGGATGAGTAAAATGGGGAATATAGCATGTTTTGATGTAGGTGGTACTTTTATAAAATATGGGATATTAGATATAGAAGGGAACATTCTATTTAAAGATAAAATTCCATCACCTATAGAGGATTGTAAAAAACAGATACCTTTATTGATTTCGGAGCAAGTAAATGAGATGTCAAACAAATATGATATCTTTGCTATTGGGGTAAGCACTGCAGGGAAGGTAGATAGTCATAATGGAGAGATTATTTTTGCAAGTAACAACTTGCCTAATTATACTGGAGCAAAGATATCAAAAGATATAAAGATGTTAACTGGTTTAGACTGTTTTGTAGAAAACGATGTAAATGCAGCGGCTATGGGAGAGTATTGGAAAGGGGCAGGAAAAGGTATAGATAACTTTGTATGCATTACTCTTGGTACAGGGATAGGTGCTGCAATAATAATCAATGGGAAGTTACATAAGGGAGTCAAAGAGGGTGCTGGAGAGTTAGGACATACGATTATTAACGAAGATGGGGATAGTTGTAGTTGTGGAAGGAAAGGTTGTTACGAGAGATATGCTTCGACTTCTGCTTTAGTTAGAAAATACGAAATCATAGCCAATCTTCCTATGGGAGCTGTTACAGGAAAAGATATACTTGCTAAAGTCAAGGATAAGGAACAATTGGCGACAGAAATATATAATAAATTTTTAAACCATATAGCAACAGGAATAGTAAATATTACACATATATTAGATCCAGGACTTATTGTAATTGGGGGAGGTATTTCTGAAGCAGGTGAATTGTTTTTTCAAGGATTGAATGATGCCTTTTCAAAGATAGTAATGCCTTCCTACGGAGAGTATACTAAAATAGCACAAGCTAAGTTAGGGAATGATGCGGGACTTGTAGGAGCTTGTTATACAACGTTAAATAAATTAAATTTAAAATAATGGAATGGGGTGTATAGAATGAGCTGGGGAATAATAGGTACTTGGAGAATGGCTTTAGAAGGAATAATGGAAGCACAAAAACTATTGAAAGATGGAAAGTCATCAATAGATGCTATTGAAATTGCGATAAAAATGGTAGAAGATTGTCCAGAATATAGGTCTGTAGGTTATGGTGGATTACCAAATCAAGACTGTGAGGTTGAGCTTGATGCAGCTTTTATGGATGGAGATACTTTTTCTATTGGTGCATTAGGCAGTATTAAAGATTTTAAAAATCCAATTTCGATTGCAAGAAAACTTATGGATGAAAGATATAATATATTTTTAGTAGGACAAGGTGCCGAAAAATACGCACATACAATGGAGTTTCAGAGAACGAATATGCTTACAGATTATTCTAAGAAGGAATGGGAAAAAAAGAAAAGTGCAGTTAAGATAGATAACTTAAATCCATATGATGGTCATGATACTGTTGGAATAGTTGGACTAGATAGAAATGGAAAGATGGGTGTTGCCACATCTACCAGTGGTCTTTTTATGAAAAGACCTGGGAGGATTGGAGATTCACCATTATCCGGTTCAGGTTTTTATGCAGATAGCGAAATAGGGGCTGCTAGTGCCACTGGAGTAGGTGAAGATATAATGAAAGGCTGCATATCCTATGAAATAGTCCGCCTTATGGAAGAGGGACTTCATCCGCAGGATGCTGCGGAAAAAGCTGTTTATAATTTAAATAAGAAACTTATTGATAGAAGAGGCAAAGTAGGAGATATATCCGTAGTATGTATGAATAATAAGGGACAATGGGGCGTGGGGACAAACATTCACAAATTTTCTTTTGTTGTGGCAACTGAAGCTGAGGAACATACAGTATATATCGCTTCCTTTTCCAACGGTAAGACATCTTATGTAAAAGCAACTCAAGAATGGATTGATACTCATACAGAGTAAAACATATAATAAATAGAGTCTGAAAAAATTATAAAATTGGGGGGATTTATAATGAATAAGATTTTATCTAAAAGATCAAAATTAGCTATTTTAATTATATTAATATTATTAGTCTCTACAGGTTGTATGCCAGGGGATGGTTCATATACTTTACAGAAACCAGCTAATTTTTTATCTGGTATATGGCATGGATGGATAGCACCAATTTCATTAATATTATCAATAGGAAAAAATAATATTAGAATATATGAGTCAGTGAATACTGGATTTTGGTATGATTTTGGGTTCTATATAGCGATAATAAGTGGATTTGGTGGATTATCTCTATCTAGGAAAAAGAAAGATTAAGACCAAGTATGAGGAAATAGATATGAAGGTAGATGGCATAAGCTGTCTATCTTATTTTCATATAAAGAAAAACGCTGCAAAAAGAAGGGATTTAATAAAATTTATAGAATAAGTAATAGATAGGCTTTGTGAGGAGGGATAATTTGAGAACAACTATGTTTTTATTAATTACTTTACTTGGTATTCTATTAATAAAAAATGGGTTTAAAAAGAATAATATAATATTTAAAACAGTTGGATTCATTTTACTGTTACCATTTGTATTGTTTGTATATACAACGTTCATTAAATAATAGTATATATAATAAGGAGCATTTATATTATGCTAGAAAGGACAAAGATACATTTCATGTATGAACAAGATTATGTGATGAGAAGTTTCAGTGGGGTAGTTTTGTAGAGGATAATTAATAGGTTTATATTAATAAATTATCTAGGAGGGAATTAAATGAAAAAAATAAGATTAATTATTATTTTATGTATTATTACTATAGTGTGTAATCCTGTAAATCAAGTTTATGGTAGCTCACAATCTGTAAATAAAAATGCAAGTAAAAATCAAATATTTTATGGTACAAAAGAAAAACAAGAAAATAATGATGAGTTTGACAACGGTTCAAAGATAGAAAAGATAGTGGTATCTGAGGAAAATATAAACAATCTAGCTCTGTTAGGAAAAATATGGGGATATTTAAAATATTATCATCCTAATGTTGCAGAGGGGAAATACAATTGGGATTATGAATTATTTAGGATTCTACCCAAAGTCATAGATGTAGATAGATCCACGAGAGATAAAAACTTATATGATTGGATAGAGAGTCAAGGAGATTTTAAGATTAGAGACAAATTCAAACCAACATCAGGAGAGATTAAGGTAAATGCCAATTTAGATTGGATTACAAACTTAAATTTATCAAATAATCTTGTGTCACAGCTTACTAACATTAAAAATGCAGAAAGAAAAGGAATTAACCATTATGTTAGTTTACACTGGGGAGTTGGTAATCCAAATTTTCAAAATGAAAAATCATATGAAGCCATGAAATATCCTGATGTCGGTTATCGATTGCTATCTTTATATAGGTATTGGAATATAATTGAATATTACTTTCCATACAAATATTTAATAGATGAAAATTGGGATGATGTTTTAAAGGAATTTATTCCTAAATTTATTAATTCTTCAAATGAGTTAGAATATAAGCTTACTGTGCTAGAACTAATAGAAAGAGTTCATGACACACATGCAAATATCTATGGTAATTCTACATTACAAAATTATTTTGGGGAAAATCTTGCACCAGTGAAAATAAATTTTATAGAAGGTAAGCCAGTAGTTGTAGGATATTACAATGAGAATTTAGGGAAAAAATCTGGATTTGAATTAGGAGATATAATTACTGGAATTAATAATAGAACTATTGAAAATATAGTTAAGGATAATTTGAGATATTATCCTGCATCTAATTATCCTACAAAGTTAAGAAATATGAGCAGTGATTTATTTAGAACTAACGATGATTTTTTAAATGTTGAATTTATACGTGAAGATAAAAAACAATCGTCTAAACTTCAATGTTATCCTATAGATGAGGTTTTTGATAATAAATCTAAATCGAACAAAGATTATTTCAAACTTATAAATTCTGATATTGGCTATATTTATCCTGGAACTATAAAGAATGAATATATACCAGAGACAATGTCTAAAGTAAAAGATACTAAGGGATTGATAATTGATTTAAGATGTTATCCGTCAGATTTTATTGTATTTACTTTAGGTAGTTATTTAATGCCAAAAAGCAGTGAATTTGTAAAATTTACCCAAGGTAATATATATGAACCTGGTGTATTTCATATGACACAGCCTCTGAAAGTAGGGAAGAATAATCCAAACTATTATAAAGGAAAGGTAGTTATAATAGTAAATGAAACAACTCAAAGTCAAGCTGAATATACTACAATGGCATTTAGAGTAGCACCTAAGGCAACTGTTATTGGCAGTACTA
>CAYMGW010000067.1:0-9379 GCA_964390085.1 uncultured Tissierella sp. | reverse complement strand
AGACTTTGGTATAAATTTCTCTTCTTTACCTCTTGTTCTAAAGGATGAAAATACTCTAAAGTACCGTTAATATTTAGCTTTAAAACTCTAGTATTATATATATACATTGTTGAACCGTTATTTTCAACTATTTCTCTAATATAATCAATATTTTTGTTGAAAAACGTCTTTGCTAATTCTTTCTTATCTTCTTCACCTAAATTTCTTATTTCATTTTCCACATAGACTTCTGGTAATGTGTTTTTCATTTCATGAGATATATAAATATCATTATCAATTTTATAAGATTCCCTCATTGAACGGTAATAATTATAATTCTTTGACTCATCTATAGCGGTAACTTGCTCTCTAAGATTAGTTACATCTATGGATTTATCATATACAGCTATATGTTTTTCTCCATCAGAAAAAGCAAAAAAAGAGTCCTCTTTCCCTAAGTAGATATAAATGTTATTTACATTGGGTATAGTATCTACAATTACATTAGGATTTTTGACATCTAAGGCCTTAGCCAATATATAAGTATTTACTTTGTCAGGAAAATAAAAACTTATAGATCTTTCGCCATTGTATGTTAAAAACTCATCATTTGATAAGTCTACAATTTTAATATCTTTTGAACCCAAGATACCACTTAAAGTCATTCTAGAGTTTGTCCATAATCCATGTTTAGAATCATCATAGAAAAGTGTGTGATTTTTTTCATTGAAATTGAGCAGATACTTATTAGGTATTATCATATCTGATAATAAATATGATGCAGTATAAGCTTCGTCATTTCTGCTAAATACACTAAACATCTGATTAGGCAATTCGATCCACAATCTTTTAGTAAATAATAGGCTAATACATACTAATGATATCAATAGAAAAGTTTTTATCCTTTCTCTCATTTTAACCATCTCCAATACCATAAGTAAGTATTATTTCAATATATCTATTATATCTGTAATTTTTACTTCTTTTTTATTATTTTCTTTATTATTTTCAACCTCTGTAGGTTTTACATATACTATTATCTCAACAGATGGTACTCCTTCTACTTCAAATTTAATAATTATTTTATTAATTCCTGTTACTAAATCAAGCTGTTTATCAAAAAATCCCATATTACCTGACTTTACAGTCTCAGTAAGCACTTCTATATAGTCGTCTTCAGTAGGTAATGTAATTAGATCAAAGTTTTTTCTTGTAGTACCATATACTTCAATAACAATAGAAGTTCCTGAAGGAGCTTTGCCATTTATAAAAACAACCTTATCCTCTATAGAATAAGGACTTTTTTCAGGACTTATTACTTCATATTTAGATAAATCAACTTTATGCTCAGCTTTAGTTGTATTAGTCAATGCTGCCGAATACCCAACTGAACTAATTGCTAGCAAACTAGCACCAAGAAACAAACTAACTAATATCTTCTTCCACATTCAATATCCTCCTTTACATATTACTTTATTAGTATTATATAGTAAATATATTACAAAACTGTTACAACATAATTAAGATTGAATTACACTTTTTTCATATGGTATTTTTATTTCAACAGTAGTACCTTCTCCAAAACAGCTTTCAAGTAAGATTTCACCGTTGTGAGCCTCTACTATTTGTTTTGCAATAGAAAGGCCAAGTCCAGTCCCTCCCAATTCTCTACTTCTTCCTTTTTCCACTCTATAGAACCTTTCAAATATTCTTTTTTGATCCTCTTCTGGAATACCTATACCACTATCTTTTATTTTTATACTTATAAAATCCTCCAATGCCTTTGAAGAAATTTGAATTTCACCATTATTTTCTGTATATTTTATAGCATTAGAAATTATATTTAGTATAACCTGTTCTATGCCATCTTTATCTATTACAATATTTGGTAAGTCATCTTCTATATCTACCAACATCTTATGTTCTTTTTGTTTAAATGCAAACTCTAATTTTAATAGTATTTCCTTTAGCAATTCCTTTACTGAAACCTCTTGTTTTTTCCAAGTAGTCTTCTTATAATCTAAATTCGAAAGCTGTAATAAATCTTTTACAAGCCTTGTCATCCTATCACATTCATTATCAATTACAGCTAAAAATCTCTTTCCTATTTCGTTATCTGCTCCATTGTCCATTAATGTTTCAGTATAACTCTTAATAGTGGTAATAGGAGTCTTTAGCTCATGTGATACATTTGCTACAAATTCCTTTCTCATATTATCTAGTTTATGCTCATTTGTAATGTCTTGAAACACTATTATAACTCCACCAATATTGTTTTTTTCATTTTTAAATGGAGCATATTTAACTTTATAAACATAAGAATCTATCTCTAGTGTTCTATCACCCTCTAGAGTTGTTTCATCATCATAATTGATATCCTCAATGTTTATCAATTTTAATGGAATTCTTTCAATAGAAATAGAATCTGATTCTAGACTTTTCTCCTGAGTTAATTCTAATATTTCCATACCAATAGTATTTGCATGGATTATATTTCAATTAATATCTACTGCTATAACACCTTCTTCCATATAATTGAATATTGTATCTAGCTTAGATCTTTCTAAATCCATTTCTCTTATTGTATCTTTTAATTTTAATGTTAGATGATTGAACATACTGGCAAGCTGGCCAATTTCATCATCGGATTTTACTTCAACAAATTGATCAAAATTTCCCATAGCCATTTCTTCTGCCTTATTAGTCACATCTCTAATGGGCTCAGTTATACTGGAAGCAATTAAAAATCCTAAAAACACGGTAATCAATAATGCAATCATTGTAGCATTTGTTAATATCTTTTTAGATTCGTTCATGGTTATATATACATTTTGAATATCTGATACCATATATATTACCCCTTTAACCTTTCCTACATCTGTCAAAACGGGATATGCTATATGATTTGCTATAGTACCTTCATTGGGTTCCGGTATGACTTGATTTGACTTTTCTCCGTTAGTTGCTTTTACTATCAACTCGTTATCCATTAACTTATTATATATAAAAGCACTCTTCCCAATCATCTCTTCATGTTGTGTCGATGATGAAGCTATTATAGTAGAAACCTCATCATTGTATATTATATATAAAGTCTCATTACTACCTATTGTCCAATCAGTTAACATCTGTTGTATTTCTTCTTGAACACTAATCCAATCATCTTCTGCTAAATAAGAAAATGATCCAATTATGGTTTGTATATTCTGCTCCATAGAACTAGTAATATTTGCTATCTGTTGGCTTTCAAGTCTTCCAATAATAAATATACCTACTATTACCATGGCAATAAATACTAGTAAGAAATAAACTACAATAAACTTCCATTTTATACTAGCAAACATAGTTAAGCCCTCCTGAAGTAATAGCCTACACCTCTTTTAGTTAGAATATATTTAAAATCTCCACTATTATCTTCTATTTTTTCTCTGAGCCTTCTCACAGTAACATCTACAGTTCTAATGTCCCCATAATACTCATATCCCCATACTTCTTCCAACAACTGCTCTCGGGAAAATACTTGATTAGAACTAGAAGCTAAGAACTTAAGTAATTCATACTCTCTAAGGGTAAGCTCTACAATATTTCCATTTTTTTTAACTTCATATTTATTTAAATCTATTACTAAATCCTCTGAAGTAATCATAGCATTTGAATTGTTCGAATTAGATACATTAGAAAAATCAACTCTTCTTAAATTGGCTTTTACCCTTGCAATTAACTCTCTCATGCTAAAAGGCTTTGTAATATAGTCATCTGCACCAAGTTCCAAACCTAAAACCTTGTCCACTTCTTCCTCCTTAGCTGTGAGCATTATAACTGGAAATTTATGATCCATTCTAATCTCTCTAAGAACTTGAAACCCATCTTTTTTAGGCATCATAACATCTAAGATTAACAAATCAGGAGTAAATCTACTAACAGCTTGTACTCCTTCTTCGCCATCATAAGCTGTTTCTACATAATAACCTTCTTTTTCTAGGTTAAATTTTATTATATCTGCAATTGCTTTCTCATCATCAACTACTAATATTTTGTTATCCATATTGAATCACTCCAATTAATTATTTGCATAATTATTCTTCTATATTAGATTATCTAATAAAGAATATTTATTGTCAAATCTTTATTAAATTTTGGATATTATCACCAATATTTATCTTGAACTATAATTTGTTTTACTGTATAATGATACTATTCAAAGGGGAGTAGCTTAAAAATTGTTAGTCGTCAATACGGAATTTCCCGGCTAACTACCTAGTACCTTTAAGGAAGCAAGACCTTTGGTTAAATCATATAGTTTAACCAAGGTCTTTTTTGTTTTATTTTATTTTTAAGTGGTATACTAATTAATAAGATTTAGAAGGAAGGGGATATTTTTGAAAGAATGGTATAGGCAAAGTAAGGAAGAATTGTTATTAGAACTTAAATCCAATATTGATTCTGGGTTAACAAAAGATGAAGTAAACCTTAGATTAGAAAAATATGGTCCTAATGACTTGAAAGAAGAAGATAAAAAAAGTTTTCTCTCTAAAGTCATTGCTCAGTTTTCAGATTTTCTTATTCTGATTTTAATAGGTGCTGCTATCATCTCTTTTGCTGTTGGTGAATCAAAGGATGCTATAGTTATAATAGCAATAGTTATTGTTAATGCATTTTTAGGTATATATCAAGAGGGTAGAGCTGAAAAAGCTTTAGATGCTCTTAAGAAAATGTCTTCACCTAATGCTAAGGTTATTAGAAATGGTATTCTTGAAGTCGTTCCTGCAAATACCTTAGTGCCAGGAGATATTGTGTCTTTAGATGCAGGAGATATTATACCTGCTGATTTGAGACTTGTAGAAAGTTCTAATTTAAAAATTGAGGAAGCTTCTTTAACTGGAGAATCCGTACCAGTAGAAAAAGATAGCAATGCAACTTTTGAAGAGGAAGTATCCTTAGGTGATAGAAAAAACATGGCTTACATGAGTACTGCTGTTACTTATGGTAGAGGAAAAGGTGTTGTTATAGGTACTGGACATAATACAGAAATTGGAAAAATTGCTACAATGATTCAATCCTTTGAAGATGAGGTAACTCCTCTACAAAAACAATTAAATCATCTTGGTAAAATATTAGGCCTTACTACAATAATTATTTGTATTGCTGTTTTTGGTATGGGACTTCTCCAAGGTAGAGGTGCTCTAGAGATGTTTATGGTAGCTATAAGTTTGGCTGTAGCAGCTATACCTGAAGGTCTACCTGCAATTGTAACTATTGTTTTAGCCATTGGTATGAATAGAATGGTTAAACGCCATGCTATAGTTAAAAAACTTTTAGCAGTTGAAACTTTAGGCTCCACTACAATTATTTGTTCTGATAAGACTGGTACATTGACTCAAAATGAAATGACTGTAGTTAAGGTATTTGCAGATGGAAAAATAATAGATGTAACTGGTGGAGGATATGAACCAGTTGGAGAGTTTAAATTAGAAGGAGATAATATAAAAACGGAAGATATAGGTGATCTACAAACTCTTCTTTCAATATCTGCATTAGCTAATGATGCTGATTTAGAAAATACACCTGATGGATACAAAGTAATTGGAGATCCTACGGAAGGTGCTCTAATCACCTTAGCTGGTAAAGGTGGTATTAATAAACATACTATCAATACAGAGTTTCCTAGGGTAGAAGAAATACCTTTTGATTCAGATAGAAAGATGATGACTACATTCCATAAAGATTATATACCTAATAAAATTGTTTCCTTTACTAAGGGAGCTCCAGATATAATCATTAATAGGTGTAATCGTATCAGTATATATGGCAAGATTTCTGAATTTGATGATGAAATGAAAAAAGAAGTATTAAAAGTCAATAGTTACTTCTCTAAAGATGCATTAAGGGTTTTAGCTTTTGCGTATAAAGAATACAATGAATTACCAAAGGATATATCTTCTGATTTAAATGAAATAGATATGACCTTTGTTGGATTAGTAGGCATGATAGACCCTGCTAGACCAGAAGCAAAGGATGCCATAGCAAAGTGCAAAGAAGCTGGTATAAAAACTGTTATGATTACAGGGGATTATAAAGAAACTGCCTTTGCTATAGCAAAAGAACTTGGAATGGCAGAATCCATAGATGAAGCTATGATGGGTGCCGAATTAAACAATATTTCTGATGAAGATTTAAAAGAAGTAGTAAAGAATGTAAAAGTATATGCAAGGGTATCTCCAGAACATAAAGTTAGAATAGTAAGTGCCTTAAAGGCAAATGGCGAAATTACTGCTATGACTGGTGATGGCGTAAATGATGCATTAGCTTTAAAAAGAGCTGATATTGGAGTATCAATGGGCATTACTGGTACAGATGTGGCCAAAAATACTGCAGAAATGATATTAACTGATGATAACTTTGCATCTATAGTGTCTGCCGTAGAGGAAGGTAGAATAATATTTAGTAATATTAAGAAATTTGTATTTTTCTTATTATCATGTAATATTGGAGAAATATTATTAGTATTTACAAGTATCTTATTAGGTTGGGAAGTCCCTTTGTTACCTATACAACTTCTTTGGTTAAATCTAGTAACTGATAGTTTCCCTGCTTTAGCACTAGGTGTTGAACCTGGAGAACCTGATATAATGCAGCAAAAGCCTAGAAATACTAATGAGCCTATAATTAATAGAAATATGATGTTAAGCATAGTACTGCAAAGTATTGCTGTTGCTGGAGGTTCATTATTGGCTTATTATTGGGGTATGCAACATTATCCTATTGAATACGATGCATTTGGCAAAGTAATAGAGGCAAGTTTAATTCCAGCAAGAACCATTACTTTTGCAACATTAATAACAGCTGAATTATTAAGAGCTTACTCTAGTAGATCTCAAAAATATACTCTATTTAAGATAGGCTTCTTTACAAATAAAAATATGATTTATTCAACTTTATTTGCCTTCTTATTATTGGTCGTTGTACTATATATACCTTTTATGCAAAATATATTCTATACATTCCCACTTGGTATACTTGATTGGGAAATCGTATTATCATTTGCTTTCATACCATTGATAATTGGAGAAATTGGCAAAATAATTTTCAAACATAAATAGTTTTCATAAATAGATTTAAAAAAGCTTCCTTAATATATTATTTAAGGAAGCTTTTTTCACTTTTTGACACATTTTATTTTTTTGCAGCATAGAATAGACCAAGGAAGGTGGTAATAGTGAAAAAAATAATAAATACAAAGCTTTGCCCTATTCTAAGTGCAAAAATAATGTCTCAATCAATGGAAGAGGTACCTATAATCCTACAATTTAATAGAAATGGATTAAATCTAAAAAAGAATATAAATAATTTAACTAATAAGATTAAATCTAACTTACCTCTAATAGATGGATTTGCGGGCCTTATGTCCACGGAAACCATATATCGAATTGTAGATAGTCCAGAGGTAGATTATATTAGTTTCGACTCAAAGGTATATACCTTATTAGATATTGCAACTCCAAGTATGGATGCGTATTTCCCCCATGATAAAGGCTATGAGGGAGAAGGTATCACAGTAGCCGTAATTGATACAGGTGTAGCTCCTCATTATGATTTAACAAGACCTTATAATAGAATAGTTGGATTCAAAGATATGATTAATAGTAAAGAAAATCCATATGACGATAATGGCCACGGAACTCATGTAGCTGGAATTATTGCTGGAAATGGATTTTCTTCTAATGGTAAGTATATGGGAGTAGCTCCTAAAGCCAATGTATTAGGAATTAAAGCTTTAGATCAATACGGCGGTGGAAGTACTTCAGATATAATTGCAGCTATATCTTATATAGTAGAAACTAAGGATAAATATAATACAAAAATAATAAATCTTTCTTTGGGCACTCCTGCAAATAACTCTTGTGATAAGGATCCTTTATGTAAAGCTGTTGATATGGCTATAAAAGCTGGATTAGTAGTTATTACTGCTGCAGGAAATAGTGGTCCTGAGGAAGGAACTATACTTTCTCCAGGCATTAGTAGAAATGTTATAACCGTTGGAGCTGTTGATGATAAAAGAACTATAGATCCATCTGATGATACTATCGCTCCTTTCTCCAGCCGTGGCCCAACTATAGAAGGTTTGATGAAGCCTGATATAGTAGCTCCTGGAGTAAATATCAAGTCTCTATCTAATACTAAATTAGATAGTTATTCTTCCTTAAGTGGTACGTCTATGGCTACGCCTTTAGTTTCAGGCTCTGTTGCCCTTCTACTAAATAGGCATGGCAATCTTTCACAACAAGAAATAAAAGATAAAATTACCTCTTCTTGCATAGACTTAAAGGAATCAAAGAAAAATCAGGGAGCAGGCATGTTAAATCTAAAAATGCTATTTAAAGATGTCCAAGATAAAG
The DNA here is from genome assembly GCA_964390085.1 of uncultured Tissierella sp. Classification (GTDB taxonomy): domain Bacteria; phylum Bacillota; class Clostridia; order Tissierellales; family Tissierellaceae; genus Tissierella. Next base: position 1,004 of record CAYMGW010000067.1, on the reverse strand, counting down.
TGGAGAATAATTCTAAAGGCAATTCAAAAGTTACTGAAAACGAAATTTTGGAAAACTTATTAATGTTATTAATAATTATCTTCTTATTAGATTCTAGATTCTAAAACAAATAGAGGAAGCAGAAGCTTCCTCTATTTTAGATAATTACTTGGATTATAATTTTTTCCATTCTTTAATACTTCAAAATGAAGATGTGAACCTGTTGACCTACCTGTATTCCCTACATTAGCTATATGTTGACCCTTATATACTTTATCTCCAACTTTAACTAATATTTTGCTACAATGAGCATATCTAGTTTTGAATCCATTTCCATGGTCAACTTCTACTAAATTACCAAAAGCACCTTTATATCCTGCAAATACTACCTTGCCTCCATCAGCCGCCTTTATAGATGTACCTGTTCTAGCTGCAATGTCAAGACCTCTATGCATTCTTCCATTTCTCATACCATATCTAGAAGATATACTCCCCCTAGTAGGCATTGCAAATACACCGGTTGCAACAGTCTTTGGAGGTTCTTTAGTTCCTTTTATTATAATTTCAGTTGTAGGATTTTCAAGTATCTCTTCTTTTACAATCTCTTTTTCTACTAAAATACCATTATGTTTTACCTCATTTGCTAATATCTTTCTTTCACCATTAGCTCCAGCTACCTTTGTCTTCTTTTCAGTTTTATACATCTTGTCATTATATTCAAATTCTGTTTCATATTTTATTTTCTCTGTATATTCTACCTCCGCCACTGTAGCTACTGTAAGAACTGGCTTTGGCACAATTAATTTAACTTCATCACCTATTTGTATTTTTTCTGGGTTCTTATTTGGATTAGCAGCTACCAAATCATCAACAGACATATTATATATCTTCGCTATGGTCCAGAAACTTTCTCCTACTTCTACTATATGGGTTCTAATTTCCTCAGAACTTGTTAGCAAATGATTATATAATTCTTCTGCGTCCCCAATTTTATATAATGGCATCTCTTTCTTCGCTATCTCTAT
>CAYMGW010000066.1:5557-9380 GCA_964390085.1 uncultured Tissierella sp. | reverse complement strand
TAGATAAAGGCAATCTATATATTGCCCCAAGAATCTTTACGATAACACCAGCTATACCTAAAATAGCTGCTCCCCTTAAAAAATTATTTTTCTTAGTCATGTATTTTCCCCCTAAAACATAATCTTTTATATTATATCACTTAATTAAATAAAATAATACAGATAAAAGATAAAACCTACCCTTAGGGTAGGCCTGTTAGTTCTCCATTTGCTTAGATAGAAAACCTGCTGCTGTTTCTGTTAGCTTTATTTCTAATTCGCCCATAACTGCATTTGGTTCCTTTGATATTAATATTACAGAACCAATTGGATCTCCTTGCATAATTATTGGTGCAATTACTTGGGATGTATACTTATCCAAATTAGGGTCCTCATATGTTATTTTCATAGGCTTATCATCAGCACTAGTTGAATAAGTACTTCTATTTTCTGTTAATTTTTCTAGCTCTGGACTAATTCTTTTCTCCAGATACTCCCTTTTAGATCCACCAGATATAGCTATTATAAAATCCCTATCTGATATCATAGCAGTATGATTTGTGCTTTCATGAAGTGAATCACAATACTCTTGAGCAAACTCATTTAGTTCTCCAATAGGAGAGTATTTCTTAAGTATTACCTGCCCTTCTCTATCAGTAAATATCTCTAAAGGGTCACCTTCTCTAATCCTGAGTGTCCTTCTTATTTCTTTCGGGATTACAACTCTACCTAATTCATCTATCCTTCTAACAATTCCTGTAGCCTTCATTATTAACCTCCTCCAACAATAATTGTGTAGTGAGATTATTATTTAACTAAAAGGAAATTTTTATACATCTTTGCAAGATTAGGTTAAAGTATTTACATTAATTAACTTAAACTTAAAAATGCGACAAGGAGAACTGCCTATGTCCTTACTATTGGCACTCCATTGTCGCATTTAAATTTACTTAGTTTTAGTATCAGTTTTAGTAGTATCTAAGAAAATTTTAACCTTAGCATTATCTCTTAAATCTTGAAGCTTTTCTAGGTATTTGTTTTCTTTTAATAACCCAATTATATCATCCTTTAATGCTTCATAGGTATCCTTTTTATCTTCAACATGAATAATATGGTAGCCTACTTCAGTCTTAACTAAATCACTAGTTTCTCCAGGCTTTAAAGCAAAAGCTGATTCTTCAAAGCTTCCACCTTGAACAGCAGATGCTTTATCAATAGATACTTCCCCAGCGAGTTTAGCAAAATCTTCTCCAGCTTTAAGTCTTTCTAATACCTTCTTACCTTCATCTTCAGTCTTAACTAAAATATGAGATGCCTTAACTACAACTAAATTCTCTTTATTAGCTTCAAAGTAATCTTTAGCTTCTTTTTCATCTATAGGAGTATCATTCATAAAAGCTTCTTTATGCTTATTAAATAATAACTCTTTTCTTAAATTTTCTTCAAAAAATTCCTTTGATAATTGATTAGTTTTTAGAAATTCATCAAATTTTTCTTGTCCTTCCATCATGGTAATATATTGTTTCATTTGATCTTGAACTTCTTCTGGAGTAACTTCAATATTCATATCCTTTGCTTCTTTTGCTACAAGTCTTTCCATTATTAGTTTTTCAATTACATTTTCTTTAAGAGTTTCTTCTAAAGTTCTGCCATCTTCTCCCTTTTGGGACATAGCGTCTTCTCCAATTTTTTGCTCATAAACTTTTTTAAATACCTGAAAATCACTTTCAAATTCTTCATTTGTAATGCCTTCGCCATTTACTTTTGCAACAAGGCCTTCCTCACTACTCTTACATCCACTAATGGTTAAAATAAGTGCTAATAATAACCCTATTATTGCAAATCTCCTGTAGTTTATTTTACTCAATAGTAACATCCTTTCTAAGTCTATTTATTGAATCAATATCTATTATATATTATTTTGTCTATGATTGAAACCATTAATTTTTTCAACTAGAGATTTCAACTCCTCTAAAATATTATTCTTTACTCTAAATTTAAAGGATGGCTCCGTAGATAAATCAAAGGACAATCTTCTTCCATACTCAGTAGTTAGGAAGTGTATTAATTCTACTGACATATTTTCTGTAGAGCCGAATTCTAGAATTATCTCCTTTTCAATTTGAGTAATATTCTTAATATTATTCTTACTACCTAAATATCTAATATAAGAAATATCCATTAAATTCTCTACTTCTTTAGGCAAATCCCCAAATCTATCAATTAATTCATCTAACAATTCCCTATAATCATCCATATTGGAAATTGAAGCAATCTTTTTGTAGACTTCTATCTTTTGTTCTTCATCTTCAATATATCTAGCCTTAATATATCCATCAACTCTAATATCAACTGTAGTATCTATATGCTCTTCAACCTTCTCTCCCTTCAGTCTTCTGATGGCTTCATTTAAAAACTTTACATATAAGTCATAGCCTATAGCTTCAATATGACCATGTTGTTCTAAGCCAAGAAGGTTTCCTGCTCCCCTTATTTCCAAATCTCTCATTGCAATTTTAAAACCTGAGCCAAATTCTGTAAACTCCTTTATAGCCCTGAGTCTTTTTTCTGCTACTTCTGATAAAACTTTATTTTTCTCATAGGTAAAATATCCATAAGCAATCCTATTGGACCTACCTACCCTTCCTCTAAGCTGATATAACTGAGAAAGTCCCATTTTATCAGCATCATGAATTATTATAGTGTTTACATTTGGAATATCCAAGCCTGTTTCAATAATAGTAGTACATACCAAAACATCTACTTCCTTTTCCAAAAAACTTACCATTACCTTTTCCAGTTCTCTTTCACTCATCTGACCATGTCCTATGGCAAACTTCGCTTCTGGTACTAGCCTTCTAAGCATAGAGGCCATCTTATCTATTGTCTCAACCCTATTATATACGAAATATACCTGTCCACCACGACCTACTTCCTTTAAAATAGCGTCTCTAATCATTTGTTCATTGAATTCAACCACATAGGTTTGTACAGGATATCTTTCCTCTGGTGGGTCTTCAATAACAGACATATCTCTAATACCCGATAAAGACATATGTAATGTCCTAGGTATAGGAGTGGCTGTAAGAGTGAGTACATCTACTGTTTCTTTGAATTTTTTAAGAGATTCTTTGTGCTTTACACCAAACCTTTGCTCTTCATCTATAATTAACAATCCTAAGTCGCTAAAAGAAACATCTTTAGATAACAGCCTGTGAGTACCTACTACAATATCTACTACCCCTCTCCTAATACTATCAATTGCAAGTTTTTGCTCTGCTTTAGTTCTAAATCTACTAAGGGTAGCAATTTTTACAGGAAAATTAGCAAACCTCTCCAATATTGTATTATAATGTTGCTGAGCAAGAATAGTTGTTGGTACTAAAAAAGCAACCTGTTTTCCATCCATAACAGTCTTAAATGCGGCTCTTAGAGCTACTTCTGTTTTGCCATAACCTACATCACCACAAAGAAGTCTATCCATAGGCTTAGGCTTTTCCATATCCTTTTTAATATCAATAATACTCCTTAGTTGTCCATCTGTTTCTTCATAAGGGAATAAATCTTCAAATTGACGTTGCCATTCTCCATCTTTGGAAAAAGGGAACCCTTTATAACTTTCCCTCTTTGCATATAGCTCTAATAAATCATGAGCCATATCTTCTACTGCCTTTTTAGCCTTTTCCTTTGTTTTTGCCCATTCTGCACTAGATAATTTATTTACCTTTGGTTTTATACTATCTGAGCCAATATATTTCTGAATCAAATGCATTTGATCTATAGGAACATATAATTTATCTTCACCTTTATATCTTATAGTAAGATAATCTTTCTTTATACCTTG
>CAYMGW010000066.1:0-5547 GCA_964390085.1 uncultured Tissierella sp. | reverse complement strand
TATCGTAACAAAAATATAGTATTAATAATTTTTTACATTACGTGCTGGTTACATATTGTTTTGCAGAGGTTACATTTTTTGATTTTTTTGAATCCTAAACTTATTTTTATCTTCACCTTTATATATTATAGTAAGATAATCTTTCTTTATACCTTGGATATTTAGCTGTTCTACACCTTCATATCTACCGATACCATGATTTTCATGTACCACATAGTCGCCAATATTCAAATCTGCAAAACTAATAGATTTGCTAGGGTCTTTTTTCCTTAGCTTGCCTGATTTTTTCTTTCCAGCACCGAAAATTTCTTTATCACTAATTACAATAAGTTTTAGTGCAGGATATTCAAAACCACCTTGGAGACTACCAGGTGTAATAAAGACTTGAGAAGATTTAATCTCAGCATCTTTATTCATCATAAAACTTGTTTCTATACCCATATCTAGTAATATTTTATAAAGCCTTCTACCTCTTTCTTCTGTTCCCGAAAGTATAATTATTTTATATCCCCTATATTTAAAGTGGTTAATATCCTCTTTTAATATATCCATTTTATTATGATAAGATTGCATTCCTTTTACTGAAAAATTGTGGATGGACTTTGGATTAAAACTATTATCTCCACTAAGTAATGCACTGTTTGTAATACATGCTTTTTCCTTTATTTCTCCTAATAACTTATCATAATTATAAAGAATATTACTATGCGAAGGTAAGACCTCCCCTACCTCATATAGATCCGTAAATTTTAGATTAAAATCTTCATCTAAATTTTTTATACTTTCTTCTATTCTCTTAGGTTCATCTATATAAATTATTGCATCCTCTTTTAAATAGCTAATTATAGATGATAAATATTTTTCTGGTATATAGGGAACTATCATATCCATATTAGATATAAATAATTTTTCAGTCAAATACTCCTTATATTTGTTAAACTTATTCTCTAAGTTTTCTTTCTCTATCATACTAATTTTTGACTTAGATAAAGATTTAGTTAAATCCTTATCTAAATTATTAATTATAGTTTCTCTATATTCATCCAATATGAAATTTTCTTTTACAGGAAAAATGAAAGTATAATCAAGTACTTCAATAGACCTTTGATTAGTAATATCAAAAGTTCGTATGGAATCAATTTCCTCATCAAATAATTCAATCCTAATTGGATTTAAGCTATATGGAGGAAAGAAATCTATTATTCCACCTCTCATACTAAACTGTCCTATACCTTCTACCATATTGACTCGCTCATATCCACCGTCTACCAATAATTTTACTAAATTATCTAAATTTATTTCTTCTCCTATCCTTATTTCCTGTGAATAAGCTTTAAAGACTTCTTTCGACATAAGCTTATGAAGTATAGCTTCTATAGAAGTAACTAATAATATATCTTCACCTTCTACAAGTCTAGATACAATTCCAAGTCTCTCATTAGTACTTTCATAGCTAAAGGCATCTACTTCATAAAAAACAAGTTCCCTTTTCGGAAGCAAAAATACATTGTTATTCCCTAAATTTTTTATATCCTCATAAATCTTTCTACTTCTTATCTCATTATAGGTTATTAACAATATTTGTCTTTTCGTATGCTCCTTTAGGGCATAAATAATATGACCTATACTTTCATCAATGATACCATAAGTAGCTATAGGACTATTTTTCTTTTCTATATCAATTTTCAGCTTATTATAAGCTTCTAAGTTATTTAGTGGATCTACTAAAAAATTTAGCATACCTTCACTCCTTCGGAAAAGACCATAGCCCAGGTTTAATCCTGGGCTCTATTTCCTTTAGTGTTGAATTCATTCATCGCTTGTTCTATACCATATTTTATGATTGTTTCTACTGATTCAGCCCCAGTTAAAATAGATTCTTCGATGATTTCCCTTTCTTCCTTTGAAAATCTACTTAGGACAAAATTTGCTAAATCTTGGCTTTCATGTTTTTTTCCAATACCGATTTTGACTCTAGGAAAATCATCCCTTTGAAGTAAGTATATTATAGACTTTAAGCCATTATGAGATCCAGCACTTCCTTTTCTCTTTATCCTTACTGTTGCAAAATCAATATCAATATCATCAACTATTACTATAATATTCTCTGGAGGAATTTTATAAAAACTATATATATCTCTAACAGTAACTCCACTATTATTCATATAAGTTTGTGGTTTTACAAGGAGAACCTTTTCGTTACCTATAATTCCCTCTCCATAAACGGATTTAAATTTAATTTTATTAATTTTAATATTATTCCTCTCTGCTAACAAATCTATTGTGTCGAATCCCACATTATGCCTCGTATTAGTATATTCCTTTCCAGGATTTCCTAAACCTACTACAACAAACAAAAAATCATCTCCTGTTATTTCTATTCAAATAATTTGCTAACAGATTCATTATCATGAATTCTTTTTATAGCCTCGGCAAATAATGGTGCAACTGACACTATATCTATTTTGTCAATCTTCTTCTCTTGTGGAAGAGGTATTGTATCTGTAATAATAAATTTCTCTAGTTCTGAATCTCTTATTCTCTCAATAGCTGGACCTGATAATACTCCATGGGTAGCACAGCCATATACCTTCTTTGCACCAAAGTTTTTAAGTACGCTAGCTGCCTTAGTTATAGTTCCTGCTGTATCAATAATATCATCGATTAATATAACATTTTTACCGTCTATATCTCCTATAACATTCATAACTTCTGAAACATTTGCCTTTGGTCTTCTTTTCTCAATTATAGCTATAGGAAGATCTAAAAGGTTAGCAAAAGACCTAGCTCTAGTTACACCACCTAAATCAGGAGAAACTACAACTGTTTCCTCATCTACAACATCCTTAAAATAATCTGCTAATATAGATACACCTGAAAGATGATCAACTGGAATATCAAAATATCCTTGAATTTGTGCAGCATGTAAATCCATACTTATTACTCTATCGGCACCAGCAGTAGTAAATAAGTTTGCCACTAGCTTTGCTGTTATTGGCTCTCTTGCTTTAGTCTTTCTATCTTGTCTAGCATAGCCATAATATGGAATTACAGCATTAACTCTACCTGCAGATGCTCTCTTCACAGCATCTATAAGTATTAAAGTTTCCATTAGGCTGTCATTTACAGGACTACATGTTGGTTGTACTATAAACACATCTTTCCCTCTAACGGTTTCACTGATGTTTACATTTATTTCTCCATCACTAAATTGACTAACATCACATGTTCCAAGGGGCATCCCCAATTCTTTACAGATATTTTCAGCTAATTCTCTATTTGAATTACCTGAAAAAACTTTTATTCCACCCATGCATAAATTCATTTTTATATATTCCTCCTAAGTTTATTTATTATTTTTTTATACCTTTTCTTTCTACCCAACCCTCTATATTCTTTTGCTCTGCTCTGGCAATAGATAATGCGCCTTCTGGTACCTCTTTAGTTATGGTAGACCCTGCTGCTACATATCCCAATGGCTCTACATTAACTGGAGCTACTAAATTGGAATTACTACCAATGAATGCATTATCTCCTACTGTTGTCCTAAATTTTTCCTTGCCATTATAATTTACAAATACAACGCCACACCCTATATTTACATTATGCCCAACATCTGCATCTCCTATATAGGCTAAATGACTGGCTTTTGTATTATCCTTAAGGGTTGAATTCTTGACTTCCACAAAATTACCAATTTTAACATTCTTTCCAATATTACTATTGGGTCTAAGACGTGCATATGGTCCTACATGAGTATTTTCTCCAACAATACTATCTTCTATAGTTGAAGACTCAATGCTAACACCATTATGAATTATACTATTTATAATCCTAGAATTATTTCTAATAATACAATCTTCTCCTATTTCAGTACTTCCTTCTAGACTTACTCCAGGATAAATTATAGTATCCCTACCTATTTTAACTCCATCTTCAATATAAGTGTTGTCAGGATTTATTATAGTAACACCATTTAACATGTGATAATTATTAATCCTTCTTCTCATGACTTCTTCGCTGAATGCTAATTGAACCCTAGAATTAACACCATGTATCTCAGTAGAATCTTCAATAACATAAGCTCCAACCTTATGGCCTTCTTCTTTTAATATGCCTATGACATCTGTAACATAATATTCATTTTGAGCATTATTGTTATCAATTTTACTTAAGGCATATTTAAGTAGTTTCCCATCAAAGCAATATATGCCAGAGTTAATTTCTTTTATTTTGTTTTCTTCCTCTGAAGCATCTTTTTGTTCCACAATTTTAAGTATATTTCCAGTATCTTCCCTTATGATCCTACCATATCCTGTAGGTTCATCTAAAATAGCAGTAAGTACTGTTGCCTTAAATTGATTTTCACTATGATAATTAATTAACTTGTTTATAGTCGACTCTGTAATAAGTGGTGTATCACCATATAATATAACTACGGTACTATTGTCGTCTATATGGTCTATTGCCTGCATCACAGCGAAACCAGTCCCGTATGGAACATCATCACCAATAGGTTGGGTTGTAAATATTATAGGCTCTTCTTTGAAATATTCTCTAACCATATCTCCTCCGTGGCCTACAATAACTACATTTTTTTCCACTGCTGCACCTTTACTAGCCTTTATTACATATTCTAATATGGGTTTTCCACAAACCTTATGTAATACCTTAGAAAGCTTGGATTTCATCCTAGTGCCTTCACCTGCTGCTAATATAACAGAAATATTCATTTTTTTACACCTCAATTTAAATTATCTATCAAATAATATTTTAACCCATTTATGATATAAGTCTACACTAAAATCTATAAAATTTATATAATTTCATTGACAAGCATAAAAAAGAGCCTCTAATGGCTCTTTCTTACTCTGTAGCTAAACTCTTTTCATATTCTTTAAAAATTGCTTCTTGAATCTTTTGCCTAGTTTCAGCATTAATAGGATGAGCTATATCTCTAAACTCACCATCTGCCATTTTTCTACTTGGCATAGCAACAAATAGTCCATTTTGACCTTCGATTATTTTGATATCATGAACTACAAATTCCTCATCAAAAGTAACCGATACTATTGCTTTCATTTTTCCTTCCTCTGAAATTTTTCTCAACCTAACATCTGTAATCTTCATTGTCAATTTCAGCCCCCTTTGTTTAAGTCACAAAAACTATTGAATATTCAATATATTCTATAAAAGTTTCAAAAATCCTTCTTTTTTTTAAAAATTTTTTATTTTTTTATAATTTATGGGAAAATTTTCATTTTATATTAATACAAACTTTACATAATCCCCAAATTTATCTTTAATTATTTTTTCATTATGATATAATCTATCAGTGACAATTTAATCTTATTAGAATAAAATAATATTAATATATAAGATGGTAATAATAAATTTAGAAAGTGATTTTTTATTTAGGAGGAAAGCTTATGTTCGATTTTTGCATAACTGATAATAAATATCCTAGGGTTCATTTTATTGGAATTGGTGGCATATCTATGAGTGGTCTGGCTGAAATTTTATTATCTGAAGGATATATTGTGACTG
>CAYMGW010000065.1:0-9443 GCA_964390085.1 uncultured Tissierella sp. | reverse complement strand
TATACCCATTTATTCAATACACCCTATTATATTACAATATTTAATATATCTCAGAGTGTTATTGTAACATCTACTATGGGGATAATATATATAGGTACTGGAGGAAAGGTAGGAGCATTTTCATTATTTCAAACCATCCTTATATTATTAATTGGTATGACTTTTAATATTACAATAATGTCTGGTTTGATGTCTTTGTTAAGTAAACAGCGATTTTTAAACGTCTGGTATTCAACATTTAAAGGTATTTTGGGCAGTGCTTTAGCTGTAGGTACCATAGGTATTATTATTGCCTTGGCTTTTATAGGTTACGGTTATTGGGCTGTTCTTTTATTCTTTGGTCCACTTTTATTAGCAAGACATTCCTTTAAACTATATATGGAGACAAGAAATCTATATTTATCCACTATACAGGCTTTTAACTCCGCAATGGAGGCAAAAGACCCTTACACTTCTGGACATGCCTCTAGAGTAGAAGAATATGCTGTTAAGTTGGCCGAGGCCTATGGCTTATCCTATGACAAAATTCAGGATATTAAGAATGCTGCTATTTTACATGATATTGGTAAAATAGGTATTAACGACAATATATTGCATAAAGCTTCAACACTGACTCAAAGAGAATATGAAGAGATCATGAGACATCCTAGCATTGGAGCAGAAATTATTAGTAAGGTTGATTTTCTTAAAAAGATTTCTGGAATCATAAGACATCATCATGAAAGATATGATGGCAAGGGATATCCTGATGGTTTGTCTGGTAAAGATATACCTATAGAAGCCTATATTTTGTCCATAGCTGATTCCTATGACGCAATGACTTCAGATAGGCCATATCGTGATGCTTTAACTAGGGAAGAGGCTTTACAAGAGATTAGAAATAATGCTGGAACTCAATTTCATCCAGCACTTGCAGAAAAGTTTGCAGATATATTAAGTAAAGAAGAATAGAGGTGTTTTTTCTTGTTTATAGAAGCTATTGTCCTTGGACTTATTGTAGCCATATTTAGAAAAGGTAAAATAAGAAATATTGAAAATATGCATATAAAGGGATGGTATCTATTTCTTATTGCAGGTTTAATACAAGGAGCAGTATCTTGGCTAAAAGGTAAAAATCTTATATTAGGACCAGAATTTTTTGATAAATATTTCTTTTATATACATTTAATTACATATTTACTTATGATAACAGGGATTATTCTCAATATTAAGATGAGATTTATGAAGTTCCTTCTTATTGGATTGGTTTTAAATTTTATAGTTATATTTGCTAACGGGGGTAAAATGCCTGTGTCCTTTAAAAATGCTCCTGGATATGAGCATTACACAGATGAGATGCCAGATAAAGCCTTTGATATAAAGCATACTTTGGTTTCAGAGGATACTAAATTTGTTTATTTAGCTGATGTTATTGTTTTACCAAGACCCTATCCTTTAGCAAGGATAATAAGTATTGGAGATATTTTTTTAATGCTGGGAGTCTATTTATTTTTTCAAGAGGCAATGGTTAAGAAAAAATGGGATTATCAAATATTTAGTTGACTAAATATTTTAGTTAGAGTATAATATGATATCAAATAAGAAAAGCTATATTATAAATTATATTAGAAGCCAAGCTTGACTGCCAAGTTAAATTAGTTCAAAGGTGTGGAAGGGAAGAGTAGGATTAAGATTATTCTTTAGAGAGCTGGGTTAGGTGAAAGCCAGTGATTAAGATTATTCCGAAGATGGCCCCAGAACTTTACAGCCGAAGATTTTAGGCTGTAACGGAAGCAGCCGTTACACTGCAAGGTTTAATGACCTAGTGAGATTTAAATCGTAAGATTTAGATAAATTAGAGTGGTACCGCGAAGAAAACCTTCGTCTCTATATGGAGATGAGGGTTTATTTTTTATGACCTAACACAGCGAACGATAGTGAGCTGATGTAGGTCAAACGCAACGAGAACCAAATCTATGCGAGCGTAGCGAGTAAATAGATTTGAGTTTCGAGACTGCGACAAGCAAATAAATAAACCAATTATTAATTGTCAATTAAATAACCGGGAGGTATTATGATGAAAAAATATTATTTAACGACACCAATTTATTATCCATCTGATAACTTGCATATAGGGCATACTTATACTACAGTAGCAGCAGATGCAGTGAAAAAGTTTAAGAAGATGCAAGGATATGATGTATATTTTGTAACAGGCTCAGATGAGCATGGTCAAAAAATTCAAGAAAAGGCTAAAGAAAATGGTGTAACACCAAAGGCTTATGTAGACAAAATAGTGGCAGATATAAAAGCATTATGGAAAACCTTAGAAATAGACTATGATACTTTTATAAGAACTACAGATCCTCATCATGAAAAGGCAGTTCAAGAAATATTTACAAAGCTATATGAAAAAGGTGAAATATATAAATCAAAATACAAAGGACATTATTGTACTCCATGTGAAGCCTTTTGGTCAGAATCTCAATTAGTAGATGGAAAATGTCCAGATTGTGGTAGAGAAGTTCATCTTGCAGAAGAGGAAGCATATTTCTTTAGGCTTTCAAAATATAGAGATAAATTATTAGCACTTTATGAAGAAAACCCAGAATTCATTCAACCTGAATCAAGGAAAAATGAAATGATAAACAATTTCTTAAAGGATGGCCTAGAGGATTTATGTGTATCAAGAACTAGCTTTGATTGGGGTATTAAGGTTCCCTTTGACCCATCTCATGTAGTATATGTATGGATAGATGCATTATCCTGCTATCTTACAGCTTTAGGCTATGGTACTGAAGATGATAAGAATTTTAAGGATTTCTGGCCTGCAAATGTTCATCTAGTAGGTAAGGAAATAGTTAGATTCCATACTATAATTTGGCCAGCACTTCTAATGGCAATGGAGCTAGAATTACCAAAGAAAGTATTTGGTCATGGCTGGATATTATTTGAAGATGATAAAATGTCTAAATCAAAGGGTAATGTAATATATCCAGAACCAATAATTGAATTATATGGTATAGATGCTTTCAAATATTTCTTGCTTAGAGAATTTTCCTTTGGTCAAGACGGTTCATTCCATAGAGATAAATTCTTACAAAGATTAAACTCAGATTTAGCCAATGATTTAGGAAATTTAGTTAGTAGAACAGTTACAATGGTTGAAAAATATAATGGAGGAATAATTCCTACACCAGTTAAGGATGGCGAATTTGATAGTTCTCTAAAGGAAATAGGAATAAATGCAGCTAAAAAAGTAGAAGAATATATGGAAAAATTAAATTTCTCTAATGCCTTAGAAGAAATCTGGAAGCTAATTAGAAGAACCAATAAATATGTAGATGAAACTGCTCCATGGATTTTGGCAAAAGAAGAAGATAAAGAAAGACTAGATACAGTACTATACAATTTAGCAGAAAGTCTAAGAATTGTATCTATATTGATTAAACCATTTATGGAAAAGACATCAGAAGAAATAAGAAAACAACTTGGATTAAAAGAAGAAATATTATGGGATGATGCTAAAGCTTGGGGAATACTAGAAGTAGGTACAAAGGTACAAAGAGGAGCTATTATATTCCCAAGACTTGATATAGAAAAGGAATTGGTTAAATTAAACGATGCAAACCAAAAGCTTATAGAATCAAGAAATAAAGGAAAGAAGGCTAATAAAGTGGAAGAAGTTAAAGAAGTAGTAGAAGAAAAAGTAGAAGAAATCACAATAGATGAATTTGATAAAGTAAAATTAAAAGTAGCAGAAGTTATATCTTGCGAAAACCATCCAAAGGCGGATAAATTATATGTGTTACAATTGAAGTTAGGTGAAGAACAACGTCAAGTAGTATCAGGTATAAAACAATACTATCAACCAGAGGACCTAGTGGGTAAAAAGGTAGTAGTAGTTACAAATTTAAAACCTGTAAAATTAAGAGGTATAGAATCTAAGGGAATGATATTAGCTGCTGAGGATAGTGATGGCAAACTTAGTCTAGTATCTACCCTAGAAGATCTAAAATCCGGTGCAACAATATCATAATGCGCCACCGGGGACGGTTCTCGTGACGCAAAAGATGCGCCACGAGAACCGCCTGTGCCCGTACTATTGGGCGCCCCCTGGCGCAAAAAAACAAAGGAGAAATAATCATGCTTATAGATAGTCATGCGCATCTCGATGATCCAAGATTTGATAATGATAGAGATATGGTAATTAAAAACTTAAAAAACAATGGAATAGAATTGGTTATAAATATTGGTGCTGATTTACAATCAAGTATTGCTTCCGTATCCTTAGCTGAAAAATATGCTAATATATATGCAGCAGTTGGAGTTCATCCTCATTCTGCAAAGGAAATGGATAACTCAACTATAGAGATATTGAAATCCTTTGCTAAGAGAGATAAAGTAGTAGCCATAGGAGAAATAGGGTTAGATTTTTACTATGATAATTCCCCTAGGGATATACAAAGGAAATGGTTTAAAGAGCAACTTAATCTAGCCAAAGAAGTAGATTTACCAGTAGTTATTCATACTAGAGATGCTGCTCAGGAAACCTTTGATATATTAAAGGAAGCACAGGATGGAAGACTAAGGGGAGTATTACATTGCTATTCTGGTAGTGTTGAGATGGCAATGGAATATATAAAGATGGGTTTTTATATATCTCTAGCTGGTCCCGTTACATTTAAAAATGCTAAAGTAAGTAGGGAAGTAGCTAAGGTGGTTCCCTTAGATAAACTCCTAGTAGAAACAGACTGTCCATATCTAACTCCTGAACCATATAGAGGAAAAAGAAACGAACCAATATTTGTAAGATACGTAGCAGGAATCATAGCAGAAGCTAAAGGAATATCCTTTGAAGAATTAGCCAAGGCTACAAATAGAAACACGAGAGAATTATTTAAAATTATTTAATTTTAAATAGTTCGAATTGACAATGTACAATTAAAAGACTAAAGGACTAAAAGATAGATCCTTCATTTCATTCAGGATGACAGTATAGTTGTCATTAGGTGAACAAACCCTAAAGGACTACTGAACAATATCCTGCGGAGCAAATATAAGTAGCTAAGTGATGAACACAAAATTGAAAATCACAATTTTGGTTCCCTACTTATCTGAGCATAGGGAAGAATCTAAGGTTTTCTATTGTCCATTGTCAATTCTCAATTGTCACTTAAAATAAGGGGTTGTTATATTGATAAAAGAAGTAATAGTAGTAGAAGGAAAAGATGATATTACTGTTGTTAAGGCTGCATTAGATGCAGAGGTTATTGCAACAGGAGGATTTGGATATAAAAAAGAATTTATAAAAACCCTTAAAAATATAGCAGAAAAAAGGGGAATTATTATCCTTACAGATCCAGATTATGCTGGGGAGCAAATCAGAAGAGATTTGTCCAAACAAATTAAAAACTGTAAACACGCATTTTTACCTCAAGGGAAGGCTTTAAAAAAAGGAGATATTGGAGTTGAAAATGCAAATAAGGAAGATATAATAGAGGCTATTTTAAAGGCTAGACCAAGCAATATAGAAAGAAAAGAAGAATTTACAAAGGAAGAAATAACAGCCCTTGGATTAGCTGGTGGACCAAAGTCAAGGGAAAAAAGAGATAAACTAGGAGAAATCCTAGGTATTGGATATGCAAACTCAAAACAATTTCTTAACAGATTAAATAATTTTGGAGTAACTAGGGAAGAGTTTGAGAAGGCTTTGGAAAGGATTGAAGAAGACTATGGAAGATAAGAGGCTTTATTCTCCAAAATATATAAAAGAAATTTTAGAAAAACATGGATTTAGATTTTCAAAATCCTTAGGTCAAAACTTTCTAATAGATGGTAATATTGTAAGGAAAATAGTAGATGCAGGGGATATTACGGCAAGTGACTATGTAATAGAAATAGGGCCTGGAATGGGTACATTGACTGAGGAGTTAGCCCTAAGGGCGAAAAAGGTTGTAGCTATAGAGATAGATAATACTCTCTTACCAATATTAGATGAAACTCTCGGGAAATATAATAATGTGGAAGTAGTCCATGGGGATGTATTAAAAATTGACATACAAAAGTTAATAGAAGAAAAACTAGATGGTGGTCCAGTAAAGGTAGTAGCAAATCTTCCTTATTATGTGACCACTCCTATAATAGCAAAATTAATAGAAGATAATTTAAACTTGGAATCTATTATAGTTATGGTACAAAAAGAGGTAGCAGAAAGAATGGAAGCAGGTCCAGGAGGAAAGGAATATGGAAGCCTTTCATTATTTGTTAACTTTTATAGCAAACCAGAAATAGTTGTAAAGGTGCCAAAGACCGTATTTATGCCTCAGCCTAAAATAGATTCAGCCGTAATAAAGCTTACCATAAAGAAGGAGTTACCAGATGTAGATAAGGTTCAGTTTTTTAAAGTTGTAAAGGCTGCTTTCTCTAAGAGAAGAAAAACCATATTAAATTCACTATCTACCTACGGTTTTAATATTGAAAAAGAAACTATAAGAGAAGCCTTAGAAAAGTTAAATATTAGTGTTGATACAAGAGCGGAGAACTTATCTGTAGAAGATTTTATAAAGATTAGTAAAACATTGCCCCCATTAGACATATAATTAAATAAAGTGTAAAAAGGGGGTAAAATTATGCCATCATCATTAGCATATACAAGAAAATTCATAATACTGAAGAAAGAATTTTCTACCATGGCCGAAAGAAGCCCAAAGGGTCATTGTAAACTAGAGATAAAGGGTCTTAGGGGCATTGTTACAGTAAATATTGAAAATGCAGAAAAAGATAATTTCTACAATGTACTATTTGTCTCTAATGATAGCTCAAATTTAACCTGGGAATTGGGTAAAATATTTACAGATGATATTGGAAGAGGGAAAGGCGAATATACATTTATACAAAGAGAATTAGAATCAAAGAACTTTCCAATAGATAAGATATCTGGTATTCTAATAATGAGAGATAGGGAGATATTTTTAGGGGGATACCTGGAAAAAGAAGATGGTGCCATTGAAAGGTACATAGAATCTATACCTAAACTAACCATAGAATCGGTACCAGAACCAATGGCAGAATCAATTTCAGAGTCAATGGAAGAAGTAGTAGAAGAGTTAGAAGTAGTAGAAACAGAAGAAGTTCAAGAAGAAATAAAAATATCAGAGATTCAAGAAGTAGCAATTCAAGAAGAAGCTCCAGAAATAGAATCAATAAAAGAACTAGAAAATATAGATGAGTCTATATATGATGTACCAGCCCATGAACCAGTATATGAAGCGCCTGCATATAATCCAGCATATGATATACCAGCTACGGAGCCTATAATAGAAGAGCTAGATATTAAGGTAACCGAATATGAGTCATCAGAAGATATACCAGCAGAAGAAATAGTAGAAGTAAATAATGAAAAATCTATTCAAGAAGAAGTTATTCAAAAAGAAATAACTCCTGAGGCAGAATTTAATTATGAGGATTCTGATGAAGAAGCCATGGAGCCAGATTATAAAACATTAGATTATTTAAGGAAAATAAACCAAAAGAATCAAACAACTAATTACGTACTAAGTATTTTAAGATTCTTTCCTTATATTGATCCGTTTAAATATAATTTAGAGGGATACAATTGGTGGCTCGTAGAGTTAGATAAAGAAAATGAATATAGAGCTTTTCTTCCATATTTTTCATATATCGTTGGGGGAAATAATAAAGAGCCTTATAGCAATAACATTGTTACCTGTAATCAATTGATGAGTAAGTATCAACATTATTTATTTGGATTGTATAATGAAGGAGAAACAGTAAAATACTTTGTATATGGGATACCAGGAGAATTTACTACAGCTGAGCATCCATATAGAGGAGCAAATGGATTTAATACTTGGTATCAAGGGAGACATGTAGAAGGATATTGGATTATATATATCGATCCTATGACTGGGAAACCTGTAAATTCTGTGATTCCAATGATTCCAATTGATTAAGAGCAAAAGAAAGGGAGGTCAAAATGATGAAGGAAACAAAAGATAAGTTAGTATGTGTAGGTCATCTATCAGATGATATAACGATTAAAAATTTAAAGGAAAGTTTAGATCGTGAAGAAGAAATATACCTTTTGTCCAATATGTTTAAGGCCCTATCAGATGCTACTAGATTAAAGATTATTTATGTTTTATCTAAGTCATCCCTATGCGTGTGTGATATTGCTAACATACTTGAAATGACTCAATCAGCTATATCCCATCAACTTAGAATTTTAAGAGATATGAAACTGGTCAAGTTTAGAAAAGAGGGTAAATTGGTTATCTATTCATTAGATGATAATCATGTATTAGAATTGTTTGAACAAGGGTTAAACCATGTTAAACATAAATAAACCCACAAGTCCTTTCAGGAGGAATCCTGTGGGTTTATTTTAGTTTTTTAGGGCATTTGGAGCACACAATATCTGCTGCTTCAGCAACTTTAGCCAATACAGATATCCTTCTTTGACGTTCTAATAAGAAGGCTTTTTTATCTGCTTCTGTTGCATCGTGCTTAAAATAAGTAGGGGGGAGATTATTTAAAGCAATAGACTTGATATCGTGCTTACATTTTTCTTCATTACAGATTTTATAACTGCCTTTTATCTCATGAAAAATTTCATCAACTAACAGTTCCATATAATTTTTTATCATTGGTACCATCCTTAAATTTATTTCGACACAAGAAATATTATATTATTTATAAATGTTGTTGTCAAATTACATTTTAATTAATAATCATCAATTCTTATATTATGATTATTTTAAGAAACTATGGGTAAAATATTACCATGAAAAACTATTGACAATCATACCCTATAGGGGTATAATTGAATCAGTAGTATAGTAAAGGAGGAATTTAAATGGCTAATGTAGTAGTTTATACAAGTAGTACTTGTCCATATTGTGTTTCAGCTAAAGATTATCTAAAGGAAAAAGGTATAGCATATACTGAAAAAAATGTTCAAACAGATAAAGATGCTAGAAAAGAATTAATGGCTATGGGTCATATGGGTGTACCAGTATTGGTTATAGACGGTGAAGAAGTAGTTGGCTTTGATAAAGCAAAAATAGATAGTTTATTAGCAAAATAACTTAAAAAAAAGAAGAGCTACATTTGTAAGCTCTTCTTTTTTTTAAGTTATTAATTATGCGTTTAATGCAGCCATTAATTTATCTAAATCTAGGCCATGTACCATAGCAGCTTCTTCTAAGCTTTCCATTTGGCTTGATGGACAGCCTACACAGCCCATACCAAATCTCATAAGAATTTCTATTGCTTCTGGCTTCTTTCTAATTAATTCACCTATTAGCATATCCTTAGTAACTTCCATATTTCTAACCTCCTTTTTAATTCTTACCAATATAGTAGCATATCTTTGAACTCCTTTCTAGTATATTTATAGGATTTCACAAAATATAAAAATTATTTAATAATTTATTGTATAA
>CAYMGW010000064.1:0-9544 GCA_964390085.1 uncultured Tissierella sp. | reverse complement strand
TTATCCAAGCAAAAACCCCCGAAGTATTTAGGTACATTTTTTGCAATTGAAGATTACTTCCTATAGCATATTTTGGCTGTGATAAGACTTCTCCTGCAATTACCATCTTTAAATTAATCCCTAATGTAGAAGAAAAAACATTACTCAAACTTATAAAGATACTTGGGATGTAGATATCCTTTATAAGAGTGCTTTTATCTACTTTATATATTTGTGCCATAGATATAATATTATTATCAATATTTAATATTCCTTTTAAAACAGTTTCGTACAATATCGGAAATACCATAATAAAGCCTACAAATATTGGTACAAACTCGTTGTTTAACCATATAAGGGCTAATATAATAATAGCCATAGTTGGTACTGAACTTAAAAAGTTTATTATAGGGAGCATTAAATGATACATAGTCTTAGAAATGCTAGATAAAATCCCTATTACAACGGCTAAAAGTAATGAAATTATAAATCCAATCAAACTCCTAAGTATAGAATAGCCTATAATAATTAAAAAATTTGGATTCTTAATTATATCTATAAGACTGAAAAATGTACTCTTTATTGTAGGAAATATTACTTCATTATCTATAATTCTTGATAATAAAATCCATATGCCTATTATTAAAATTTTTGAAATAATAGATAGTTTTCTATCTTTCAAAATATATTCCTTCATCAGGCATTTTTCCTCCTATAAAGTCTGGTGCAAAATCTAATATGGCATTGTAATATGCTTTGTATTCTTCTTTACTATCTTTGATATCAAAGGATTCAATATTTGTCCATATAATTCCTTTTCCCAAGGTTTCTTTCTTTACACTAATTTCTAATGCTTCAGCATATTCACCTAGCTCTTTTGGGGTGTCAGCTGCCCATTTTCTACTTTCTTCATATGATTTAATGAATTCTTCTACGAATTCTCTGTCATTCTCTATTAAATCTTTTTTGATTATTAAACTTGCTTGAGGATAACCCTTTTCAGTTCCTGCTGCTTTAGCCCATTCTTCATTTAAGTCGAAAATTACCTTAGCATCTGCCTTTTTCATCATTACTGTTGTTAATAAAGGCTCTGCTAAAACTGCTAAATCTGTTTTACCACCTATAAATGCAGGACCAACCTCTGATGCAGCATTTAGATAAGTAATCTTAACATCCTTATCTGGATCAATACCATTTTTAGATAAGACGTATCTAAGTACTAAATCTGGAGTAAGACCCTTACCAAAAGAATATATTTCTTTTCCCTTTAATTCTTCAAAGCTATTTATATCTTCTGTACTAGTTAAATAGAATGAACCCCATACAGAAGTGCCTACTATTTCATAGGTCAGTCCCTTGTTAAAAGCTTGAGCTGCTAAGTTTGAAGGAACTATTGCAATATCTGCTTCTTCTTTTAATATTTTTGTTACTAATAAATCTGGTGATTTTTGCATTTCATACTCAATGGTTATATTTTCATCTATAATTGGGTTCTCTTTAGCTAGTTTGGCAGCTGTTAAAGCAGGTGTTCCATCTTGATAACAAAAACTTATAGTTTTAGGCTCCTTCTTTGGAATATCTGTTTTAGTACAGCCAATAGCTCCTGATAATATAACGGTTAAGGCTAAAAATAATAATAAGATTTTTTTCATTTTCTCATACTCCTTATGTTTATTTTAAATTTAAACCTCTAAGCATATTTTACCATACTTAGAGGTTTAATAGTTATAATATTACCAATCTTTTTGGTTAGTATGAAGTAGTTTATGTGAACGATGTGATAAAGGTTTCCCAAGATATTCTTGATAACATTTGATAACTGATGGATTTTCATGGGAGAAACGAAGATTACTTACTTTATCTAAACCGTATAATACTTCAGCTCTTTCACCAGCTAATTCCTTACCATCTTCAATTGGTTGCCCACCACCACCAGCACATCCTCCAGGACATGCCATGATTTCAACAAAATCATATTTAGCTTCTCCAGATCTAATGGCTTCTATTAATCTCCTTGTATTTCCTAGTCCACTTGCAACGGCAACTTTAAGTTTTGACCCAGCTAAATCAAAGGTTGCTTCTCTCCACCCTTCTCTTCCTCTTACATCTTTAAATGCATCAGGGTTTGGATTTTCATTCATAACTAAATAATATGCTGATCTTAATGCTGCCTCCATAACTCCACCAGTTGCACCAAATATAACAGCTGCTCCAGTACCTACACCTAGTGGCATATCAAATTCTTCTTCCTCTAAGAATTCTGGAGTAATATGCTCTGCACGAATCATCCTAGCAATCTCTCTAGTGGTTAAGACAACATCTACATCTTGCCCTGCCCCTGCATCATTTAATACTGAAACACCAGCCTCATATTTTTTAGCAGTACATGGCATAATTGAAATATTAAATATTCTCGAAGGGTCAACATCTAATAATTCTGCATAATAAGATTTTGTAATGGCTCCAAACATCTGTTGTGGAGATTTTGCTGTTGATAATTGACCTACCATATCTGGATATTGTGATTTAACAAAACGTACCCAGCCTGGGCAACAGGAAGTAAACATTGGCCATGTATGATTTCCCTTATTTTTAAGCCTTTCTAAGAATTCACTTCCCTCTTCCATGATAGTTAAATCTGCTGTAAAATTAGTATCGAATATATAGTCAAATCCCATCTTCCTCAAAGCTGCAACTAACCTTTTAACAGTTGCAAATTCTCTATTAAGACCTAAATCTTCTCCCCAAGCTGCTCTAACAGCTGGAGCAATCTGAACGATTGTAATCTTATCTTTTCTAGCTAAAGCATCAAATACTTTTTGTGTGTCATCTCTTTCTCGTAAGGCTGCAACTGGGCAATGGGTAATACACTGTCCACAAAGTGCGCAATCTGATTCTTCAATTCTTCTATTATGGGAAACGTCCACATTTGTTCTGGACCCTGTATTGGACATATCCCATACATTTAATCCCTGTATTTTATCACAGACTTGGATACATCTCATACATTTTATACATTTTTCATAATTTCTTACTAATGGAAAACCTTCTGTCCACCTAGCATGTGATAGCTGTTCTTTATATGGAATATCTATAATTCCCAAATCATTTGCTATTGTTTGTAAACTACAATTCCCAGATCTAACACAAACTGCACATTTTGCATCATGTTGTGAAAGGATTAATTCTACATTTGTACGTCTTGCTTCACGTACTTTAGGGCTATTTGTATATATTACCATTCCTTCTTCTACTGTATTGTTACAGGAAGTTACAAGTCTACTAACTCCTTCTATCTCAACTAAACAAACTCTACAAGCACCAATTTCATTTAATCCCTTTAAATAACAGAGGTTTGGGATAAGTATTCCATTTTGGGCAGCTGCATCAAGGATTGTTGTATGTTCCGGTACATTTATTTTTTTATTATCAATTATTAAGCTTACCATCGTAGAGTCCTACCTCCTTTAAATACTCCAAGGCCGAAGTGATCACATCTTAAGCATCTACCTGATTCTTGCATAGCTTCTTCACAAGTCATTCCGCACTCTATTAAATCAAAATCTTTAGTTCTATCTGAAGCATCTCTTTCTCTCATATTTACACGACCACAAGGTATTCTATCTGCTAATCGTGGCTCAGGTATTTGAACATCTGATTCTATGATGTGATGGTATCCTAGGTATTCATCTATATTTGCAGCTGCTACTTTACCTGCTGCTATTGCTCGTATTACAGTTGCAGGACCTGATACACAGTCTCCACCTGCATAAACTCCTGGAACGTCCTTTACTCCACTCCAGCAAAGTGCATCTATTACTCCCTTAGTCACTGGTATACCATCTTTTTCAAAATTCTTTGATTCAATACCTTGTCCTACGGCAGTTATCAATATATCACATTCTAGTCTTTCAGGTTCTGTATTTGCATTTACTGGATTTGGCCTATCATAATCAATCTTTCCAACGATTTGAGGTTGTATCCATAAAGCTTTAACATGATTATTTTCGTCCTTCTCAATTTTACCTGGAGTACATAATCCTAATACTTCACAGCCTTCAGCAATAGCTCCTTCAACTTCTTCTGCCATTGCTGTCATATCTACTTTACGTCTACGATAAACAATGCTAACTTTTTTTGCACCTAAACGAACAGCGGAGCGTGCTGCATCCATGGCTACATTTCCACCACCGATGACAACAACATTTTTATCCGTAAAATCAAGTGGCTCATTATCTCCAATTTTTCTCAACATCTCAACTGCTGACATCATGCCTTCTGCTTCTTGTTCATCAAGTCCTAATTTCTTATCAATATGTGCACCGATAGCTATATATACCGCATCATATTTTTCTCTAAGCTCAATAATGGATATATCTTTACCTACTGAAATTTCTTTATGAACTTTGATTCCAGTGGAAAGCATAGTATCAATTTCTTTTTCTAATATTTCTCTAGGAAGTCTATAGTTTGGAATACCATATCTTAACATACCACCTAAATGCTTTCTCTGCTCAAATATCTCCACATCATGCCCCATAATTGAAAGGTAATATGCTGCACTTAGTCCACTAGGCCCTCCACCAACGATAGCTACTTTTTTCCCAGTAGAAGGTGCTCTTTTTGGAACTGGAACATCTCCGGAATGTTCTACTGCGTATCGTTTTAGTCCTCTAATATTAATAGCATCATCAATCATATTTCTTCTACATCTTGTCTCGCATGGATGCTCACAGATTAATGCACATACTGCAGCCATTGGATTATCTTTTCTAATTAATTTAACTGCATCTTTATATCTACCTTCTGATATTAATGCAATATATCCTGGAATATCTACTCCAGCTGGACAAAGTGAAGCACAAGGAATAGCTTGATTTAGTTCACATGTACACCTTCCACGTAATATATGCTCCTCAAAGTCATCCCTGAATCCTTCAATTCCTTTCAAAACCATATTAGCTGCCTCATAACCTATGGCACAGTCTGCTGAATAATAAATGGTTCTTGCTGTTTTCTCAATAAGATCAATGGTTGATAATTCAGCCTCACCATTTAATACATCTTCTAACAATGTTATTAATTGTCCCAACCCGATCCTACATGGGACACATTTTCCACAGGTCTGAGCATGACACATTTTTAAAAATGATGATGTCAAGTCTATAGGGCATAGTCCTGGTGGACTTGAAATAATACGTCTCTCCAAGTCCTTATACAAAACTTCAATGGTCTGCTGCGCCTTGTTCCTTGTAATGATACTAAGCCTGCTCATTTTATATTACTCCTTTCTTGTTAATAATTTGGCATATATTTTTATATAGGACTTCATTATTGCTTATATTTAAAATATTGTGAAATTTTCAAATGTAAATTATCCTATTAAAATATAGCCAATATGTAATATCGCGCTACTTTATATAATAATATAATTATATCACATAATTTAATATTCAATGTCTTTTATTTGTCGAAAAAAGAAAAAACCTGATTTTTTATTTTCTCTAAAAAACCAGGCTTTTCATTTTTCAAGTTATATAATAAGTTTACATTATAAACATTGCTACTATTGTAGTTACAACTAATCCAATTACTACTGGTTTAAAGTTTCTTCTTGTTAGCTCAAAGGGATCTACCCCACAAATAGCTGCTGCTGGAATAACTGCCCAAGGTATCAATGTTCCTCCACCTACCCATATTGCTGCAATTTGACCTAAAGCAGTGAGAGTTGCTATACCCTTTCCTATGGCTGCACCAAATAGTCTAGCAACGGAGCCTGCTAAAGATATCCCGGAAAATCCAGAGCCATCTAATCCAGTTATTGCTCCTACAGATGTAAGTGTCACTGCCCCTACTGCAGAGTTTAATGGTACAATATTGGCTAAGGCAATACCTAAATCATTTACTAAGCCTTGAGAACCTTCAGGCAAGAATTCCCCAATTACTTTTAAGAACCCATCATCACCTAAATAGAAGAAAGCTGCTATTGGTATTACTGGACCAAATATTTCAAATCCAAATTTAAAGCCAGATACTAAATATTTTGTTATTTCTTCTAAAGCCTTTCCTTTATGAACTAATAAAGATACAAGGACAAGTATAAATATAGCCGTTCCACCTATTAAAGCTGTAGCATCTCCACCTTGTAAATTAGCTATAAACATGATTATC
The DNA here is from genome assembly GCA_964390085.1 of uncultured Tissierella sp. Taxonomy (GTDB): domain Bacteria; phylum Bacillota; class Clostridia; order Tissierellales; family Tissierellaceae; genus Tissierella. The sequence continues at coordinate 3,394 of CAYMGW010000064.1, read as the reverse complement.
ACATCTATTGCGAATAATAAAGGTGTTAGAATTGCTAGAGTTTTTTTAGTTTTCATAGTCAATACATTTCTTAAAGTATCTTCCTCTTCTTTGACTTCCCTATCATCTATCTTTTGCTCTACTTTTATTTTTCCGCTCTTTAAATCCTTTTTTAAAAATAGAAATGCTATAATTGTGGTAACTACTCCCATAACTATTACTAATGGAATGCTAGCAGAAATAACTTCTGAAACTGGAAGCCCTGCTGCATCTGCAGTAAGTTTTGGTGCCCCTTGAATAATAAAATCTCCTGACAATGCTATTCCATGACCAAATAAATTCATTGTCATGGCAACAGCTAAAGCTGGTAAACCTGCGCTAACTGCTATAGGTAACATAACTGCTCCTATTAGAGCTACAGCTGGTGAAGGCCAGAAGAACCAAGATATTATCATCATAAGTATTCCTATTATCCAGTAAGCTAATGTAGGATTTTTGATTAATTTCGTAAAAGGTGAGACCATTATTTCGTTTATTCCCGTTTTGGTTAAAATTGTACTCATTCCTACTATTACTGAAATAATAAGGATTGTTCCCATTAGTTCAACTATGGCATAGATGAAAGAATTGAAAACTCCCATTATTGCTTGAGATAATGAAGATGTTGCAATGATTCCTAATATAAATATTCCTAAAATACAAACTAAGGAAGTATCTCTCTTTCTAATCATTACCCCTAGTATTAAAAGGGTAAATAAAAGATATACATAATGTAGGGCATTTAATTGAATGTCCATAAAATCCCTCCTTGCATTTATTTGTACTTTAGAATATGCAAAGAGGGATGTCTAGGTGAAAATTAGTTTAGTAATATTGTTTTAACAAATTATATTTTGATTAAGATAAATATTTAATTAATAATTTAGTTGTATTTATTATAGAACTTATATGAGTCCTTTCATAATGATGGGATGCATCTACTGCCGGGCCTAAAGAGGCAAAGTTTACATCCTTTCCTTGATGCATACATTGAGAAGCATCGGAGCTATAAAAGTTATAGACATCGACTACATAATCTATATCGTTCTCCTCGGCTATGTCTACAAGTTTATTTCTAAATTCAAAATCATATGGGCTTTTTCTATCCTTAGCTGCAACACTTACGCTAAACTCATTAGATGCTTGTCCTTCTCCTACAATTCCTACATCTATAGCTATCATTTCTTTTGTTTTTTCTGGAATCACAGATACTCCATGACCTGTTTCTTCATAATTACTTATATAAAAATGTGTAGTATACTTAGGAATTATAGAGTTTTCTTTAAAATATCTGCATATTTCTAAAACTATAGCAACTGCTAATTTATTATCTAAATATCTTGATTTTATGAAACCAGATTCTGTTATTTCTGTTCTTGTGTCAAAAGCTATGAAATCTCCTACATTAATACCTAGTTTAAGTACATCTTCTTTTGAGTTTACTATTTCATCAATTCTAATAAACATATTTGTTTGATCCCTAGCTACATTTGCTTTTTCTTGTCCATATGTGTGAGTAGAAGCCATTTTAGGAATTACAGAACCACGAATTTTCTTCTTTTTTCTAGTTATTATATAACAGTTTTCTCCTTCGACGGAAGCCCAACTGCCTCCACCAATTTTATGATATTTTAGTTTTCCATCATTGGTTATTTCTTTAACCATTGCACCCAAAGTATCTATATGAGCTGATATCATAACATGTTCATCATCATTTTGACCTTTAATAGTTACAATTAATGCTCCTTTTTTAGTTAGTTCTGTAGACAAACCTAGTTCTTTAAAATCTTTTTGGATTTCTTCTATTGCATCTTTTGTATATCCACCAGGACTAGGGATAGCTAAATATTTCTTCATGTTTTGCAATATAGATTCCACATCAATTTCCATTTAAATTCCTCCTCAGATCAGTTTGATATAAATTAAATTATATCAAATATTTTTAAATATTCAAAAGTTGTTGTAAGATAACTATTTCTAATTTAGCAGTTGTCATTTCCATCTTCCTTAGTCACCTTGCTAGTACATTCGGGACAATAGCCATATACTTCTAACTTATGACCTGTTATATTGAATTTAGTATTTTGTTGAAGTTGATCCTCATATTCCTTAAGGGGACAATGACCAATTTTTATCATTTTTTTGCAAGATATACAAATTAAATAATGATTGTGTTCTTTCATATTTAACTCAAAAACACTTTTTTCATCTTCTCCAATACTGTTTTTAAGGACTATATTTTTTGAAACAAATGTATTTAGTACTCTATAAACCGTTGAGAAATTCATTGATACATTTGAATTTTGGACTTTTATAAATATTTCTTCAGCTGTAAGAGGAGAATCTGCTTTCCGTAATATGTCAAAGACTATATTCCTTTGTTTAGTATTTATTATCCCGTATTTACTAAAAATTTCTTTATTATCTATTTCTCTCATTTGTTATCACCTTCTAAATATCTTAACTTAATTTATTTCATCTTCTTTATAACAAAACATATCACAAAAAAAATAGCATTTACAATGACTATTGTAGCACCTGTTGGTAAATCATAAGCAAAAGAAGTAAATACCCCTATTAATACTGATAAAATTGATATTATTCCAGATATAATTATAGTATTCTTAAAACTAGTAGATAGTTGTAAGGCTGATACTGTTGGAAAAACAATCATACTTGAAATCAACATTGTACCAACCACCCTAATACCAAGAACTACAGTTATAGATGTTAAAATGGATATTAAATAGTTTAAATGTTTAACATTTATCCCCATGGTTGTGGCAAATTCTTCATCGTAGGTTATAGCAAATAAGCTATTATAAAATAGTAAGATTAAAGATAAAACCATTAATGATAATATTATCGATAATATTAAATCTAAATCGCTAATAACTAAAATACTCCCAAAAAGATAACTAAATAAGTCAACATTAAATCCATTTGATAGAGACGAAATCAGCACCCCTATTGCCACAGAGAAAGATGATATAAGTCCTATGGCTGCATCACCATCTAAACTATTTCTTTCACTTAGCTTTAATATTAATATGGATGCTATTATAACTACTGGTATAGATATTAATAATGGTGATTTATTCAATAGTAAGGCTAAGGCAATTGTTGCAAAGCTTACATGTGCCAGGCCATCTCCAATCATAGAATGCTTTCTCAAAACAAGAAATATTCCTAAAAAAGATGAAGATATAGCTATTAATATCCCTGCAATTATTGCCTTTATCATGAAATCATATTGTAATGCTTCATTTATTATGAAAACTATATTTTTCAACTATATCACCCCATTTATATCATCTTTAGTTATAGGATTTAAATATTTGTATTTTTCTTTTGACTGAAGGAACAGCTTATAGTC
>CAYMGW010000063.1:0-9548 GCA_964390085.1 uncultured Tissierella sp. | reverse complement strand
CTTAAATAGTTGACCGTTTTCAGCACGTCGTTCTCCCCTTACAGAATAAATTCCTCCATCTTGTAAATCTACCCATATTGGTGTATAAACTCTAATAGGTAATTGCTTAGTACGATAAGCCCCATTGATAGTTTTAACAGTTACATTTATGTCTTTATCTCCATCAGGCTCATTGTCACTTAGCTTAAAGAGTTCAATAACATCTTCATCTTTCATCTTATAGCTATAGTAAGTTTCTGTATAACCGTATTCAATCATATCGGTTTCCCTTACTTCAAACTGTTCAGATGTCAAGGTTATATTGCTGCCACCATAAGACACTACTACCTCATGTAAAGGTACATTTGTCTTAAAGTTTAAGCCTTTAAGATATAAACTATCTCCTGCTGCAACTGCATTTACAGTGTGATTATATGGGTATTTAGTTGACGTATCTTTATTAATTGTCTTCTCTAGATTATTGGCCGCTGTTACATTTCCGATATCTATCATAACCCTCATATCTTGATTTGCATAGCTTACTGTTTCTATCATATAGCCATTACCTTCTGAAATATCCTTATTATCTTTAGTTTTACCTGTAAATTCAGCTCTGCCTATCACTTCCTTAAAGGTATCTGTCAATTCAACTTTTAATGAAGATATATCCAATGTTTCAGGTGAAAGTATGGTTCCTTCCCATCTGTAGACATTATTTTCTTCATCATGCTCTATGAATTTCATGTCTTTTATAGCAGCATTTTCATAGAATTTAAAGGCTACTTCATCAATATTTATTGAAGATTCAATTGTATATCTATATTCTTTATGTGGTATTAATGCACGAGTGAAACCATCTATAGAAATCATCTTCCCATCAATATACACATATCCATAAGATTTTATTTCTTGAATCTCTAGATTATTTAGCCAACCTAATATTTTTACTAACTTCTCTTTTTCGTGTATTAATTCATCAGCAAGTCCCTTTACATAAGGGCTATTTGATAATATTTTATATACTACTGTATAATCTCCTGCTTTATTAGAAATTACTTCTCTTCCATCTGGATGCGTTTTATTAAGCATAAGACTCCAATCATCTAAACCACCTTCAGACATATCAGAAAATGGATATAAGACATTGTCAGCTTCCTTAAATACAATAGCCTCTAGTCTAAATTTATCATCACCTTTTGAATACTCAATTGTCTTGGCATTTAGGTTTAGTAATTCATGAGGTTTTATTTCGTCTACTGTACCAATTTCACCTATGCTTGGAGTTATGATTGTAAGCTTACTGCTTAATGTTTCATTTCCACCACTATCAACTAATTTCGGAACAAATTCTTCTCCTTTATCAGTTATTATTTTATATTCTACATTCCAGGAACATCTATTTATTATATTTTCTGCATCTTTAATAATTGGTGCATATCTTGACATATCAAGCTCATATTGATTATCCTCAAGCTTATTAAAGTAACTATTAGGATAAAGATTCTTAACCAAACTATCTATTATGTTATCTTCTCCTAATACTAAATTAGCTTTTATAAACCAATTAACAGGTAAGTTAATAGCCTTTACCTTTAACTTTTCCTTATATGTTGCATATACTTCTATATCATTTACTTCTAATATTACAGGTACAATTTGAAACTTCTTATCCTTATCTGTAGCCAAAATATGCATTGTTTCATCTTCTTCACCACTTCTTTTACTTTCTACAATATAGTCTATTGTGTGTATGCCCTCTTTATTTGGAACAACAAAAGGTTCTGATACAAAGATGTTTTCAATCATATCTGATTGCTTTAATTCTATAGTTATTTCTTCTTCATCTTTATATTTAATATGAGAATAGACCTTTGCATCTGAAGGTTTAACAAGTCCATTGACCTCTGCATTAATATATATTGTATCTCCTATAGTAGCTTTAATATCTTTTCCTATTATTGTAACAGGAATTACTTCAAGTCTATCTGCTACCTCATGGGATATAGCTCCCTTCTCTGTGCTATCAGTTTTATACTCAATTGTTTCTTGCTTTAATAAATATTTACTAGTAGTCATAAAACCTTGATCTGTTTCATGTCTTTGAGGATTAGTATTATTTGAAGTTATAGATCCTTTTATCTGATTATTTATATACCAATTCGTTAGTCTATAAAATCCTGCGTTCTTAGGTATAGTTATAATCTCTTTAGTACCTTTTTTATATGATGTAAAAAATACTCTTTCATTTTCATAGGTATAATTAGGTATTGTTCTTGAAATATCCTTTCTATTATCGTTGATAGCTTCTCCATCTTTATAATATCTTGTTTCAACTCCTAAGTCAGATATAGGAGTGGATAGTACAGGTATTTCCTTAAATACTCCATTTCTTAGAGTATCGTTTGCATCATATGTTATTAGATCATCATCTTTATTCCTAATCTCAATATAAATAGGTACTTTCAATAATCCATCTTTTGCCTGTGGTGCTTTTAGTTTTACAACCCATAATCCATCTTTAACTCTATCAAGCAGATGAGTATATCCATCTGTTGGTCTAGGCTGAGGATTAGCAGTTGTATTGTACCAAGCTTTCATAGCATGTCTATCTATATCGTTTTTAGTTTCTACAACTAGCAGAAATTCATCGTTTTCTCTTGCTGTATCTATTTTATACTCTGATTTTGAAAAACTTCCCTCTATCTTATCCAGCAAACTTACATCAGCTAACCACATATTTTCTATCTCAACTTGCTTGAATTGAATATCATGTGTAGAAGCTGTAGCGTTATTATTTAAGTTTAATGATGCTAATCTTGTAATATCTCCACTATTTTTAAGAGTATTTCTATTAAACACTATATCATTAGGCTGTGTAGTTGAATTACCTGTTAATGAAGTTGTATTAAAATTATTATTAACAGAACTAAAGTTAAGAGAATAGGCATAATTAAATATTTTTGTCTTAGGCATACCTGCAAACTTGACAGTCAATGCATCCGATCCTAATCTACCAGTATATATAGGTGAGCCTGATATATTTATTATTGGTGTAGGGGGTGTCTCATTAAGCTGTTTTCCACTGATAAATCCAGTAGCCCCATCATAATCTGTAACAAGTAATCCGTAGTCAAAAGTATTTACACCTGATAAAACTCTTTGTTGATAATATGAGTGAGATTTATTTATATTAAGTCTTCTGAAGAATGGATTAGTACCATCAGCACTATAACTATACCATGTACTTCCTGCATCATCAAAAGCCTCCCATACTCCTGAACTGTTAAATTGATAATACCACTGATATTTATATATTCCATTGTTAGGCATTGAGAATTGATAGTCTATATCGTATGAATCCTTCGCTGATAAAGTCAATGTTGTGTTATTATTGACTATTTCTTCAACTAAAGCATTTGGTGGATTGTGTATTGTAAATGAACCTCTTCCTGTCCCTTCCTTTTCAAATATTTCCCTGCCTAAATCATCTTTGGCTTTGAAGTAAATATCCCACGTACCTCTTTTATCCTTACTCCATGTTTTAGTAGTTTCATTATAGGTAGAAGTAAGTCCAAATATTTCTGTCGCTTCTTCAGGAGAAGTTATAGGAATCCATTGTTCAGTTGGATGAGCTCCATTTGTAGTGGTTTTCTTAATCACTGGATTATCTAAAGTAGTAGGATGATGAACAAATTTAACCTCTAGAGTACCTTCTTTCCATAAAGGTTCATTCTCTTGCTCCTTATTAGGTGTTGTTAAATATGTCCTTTTATCTTCATATGTCTTATCTCTGTAATCCTTCTCTAAGTCCCTAAAGATAATCCCAAAGGATATATTTTGAGGAATGTTCATAGAGAATGGATTAGGTATATCATTAGGATAAGTATATTTATCTCCAAAATCTACTGCTTGGCTGAGCCTTACCTGGGCATAATCCCTAATCTTAGTTAAATCCTTATTTGTAGAGTAATTTTCATTTCCAAAGATACTAGTCAAAGGTATATTTGTATTACCTATATAAAACAATCCATCTGATATTTTAGGTAATTTGTCTGTAATACCTTGTGTTTTTATATCACCTGTATTAAATGTTGTATTTGTATTAGTTATTAATATTCTTGAATCAGAGGAAGTATCTTTATCTGTTCGTGGAGTTAACTTTGCTGCTGCCTCATTTATTAATGTTGCAGGAGATTTTACTACAATAGATAAATTAACTTCACTTGATGTTCCCTTGCTGTCATTTGCCCTTATTTTTATAGGAATATTCCCATCTACAATTGTTGGAATTTTGATTCTACCTTCAAAAGCCTTATATGACGTTGTATTTGTGATTTCAGGCAGTGGATTATCATTACCTACATTCAAGAGTCTTTGCCATGCTCCATTATTATAACTATATTCAATAGTCACTGGATCATTGTCTGCATCTTTTGTACTTCCGCTTATAGTAACATAAGTGTTTTGAAGATAGTGAGGTTCTTTATTTTTTACACTTGCATTAATTATTTCGGGTAATTTGTTTGCAGCACGATCTTTAACATACCAGTAGCTACCTTGTTGTCCATTATCTGGGTAAGTACCTTCTTTGGCTACTACTTCCCTTAGATAAGTTCCTTTTCCTTTGTGCCTATATATAGTCTTTGTGGGACTTAATTCTAATATTTGAATCCCTTTAAATATCATTTCTATGAAGGAGTCATCATCCCAGCGGTCTTCATCCATAAATACTACTGGACTTCCCTTTTGGGAATCCAAAAATTGTCTTTCTTTTGCTGTAAATTCCCATGAATCATATCCTCCCTTACTTCCGCTATCAATTTTAGCCCTAATAAACTTTATTCCTTTCGAGGTGAGACCGTTTAACCTTCCTTGATCAAAGGCAACAGGGTAAAAACTTCCACTATCTAACATTATATGCGATATTGCATTATCCGCAGGAGAGTTAGCCCCCCATGTATCTACCTTAGTTCCTAATTCAAAAAAGTAGTTGGTATACCCTCCGATGTTTTCCGACTTCAAACTATAGTTTAAATACGTATAGATAGTATCAGTGTACCAATCACCAATGTAATCTATAAGTCTTATTTGTCTAGATGTGTTAGTTGTTTTTATTGTTGGTCCATAAATAACTCTACTCTCCAATGCTCCATATCCAGTCTCATTCCATATATCCGTTAAACTATATACCTTATAATAATAATCAGCATTAGCTTCAGCTTTATTGGGTAAACCCATTAATAAGCTACTTAATATCATTATGGTGGCTAAGCACAGTAGGATAAATTGTTTTAGCTTATGCTTTGCTTTCATTTTTTCACCTTCTTCTTTCAAATTTAGAAAAGGCTAGAATTATTTTTCTAGCCCTTTTAACTAATTATTCAACTACTACAATTTCTTCGCTTGTATCGAGATCATATTTGATTACCTTTCCATCTGTAGATATAACCCCTATTCTACAGATTATGCCATTGTTCTTAAATTGAATTAACAGGCTTTTTATCTCTGCTTGAGTGAACGGATTTGTACCAGCTTCAGCTATCCATATTTCCAAGAATTTTTCTCTTTTCATTATGTTTTCGATAGTTGGTGCATTGTTTATTATTGTGAATTTCTTATTTGATAAATGAATTAAATTTGAATCTCCTGTTCTTGGCTCTTTAATTGATATGTGGAAATTTTCTATTGCATTTGTTTTATAACTCTCGTTATAGGTATATTCTCCAAAATTAGCTATAGGTGCTTTTATCTTAGGCTCCTCAATCCAGTCTTTGTCCTTTAGCTTCTTAGCAGTTTTTGCTTCTACTTTAAAGTTACCCAGGATATTTCTTGTACTGTTAGATATAGTAGCTTTAACCCTTAATTTAATGTATCTATTCTCATTATTAGTAAGTTGCTTTATTTGAATTTCTTCTATATACTTTTCATTTGTTGAACTACCGTCCTCAATCTCCAACTTTTCAAAGAACGATTTATTAGAGCCAGTTATATCCTTATAAACATCTGTAATATTATCATCCAGCCAAATATATTGTTTTAAATGTCCACCATCACTATTATTAAATACTCCATCATTGTTCTTGTCATAGCTAAACATTAGTACAGTATTATTAAAATCAATATAATCATCATCTAATGATGCTAATGTAACGTCAAATTCTACTTCTGCTTTTAAATCCATTTTATTATCATAATCTCTAGTTAGATTATGATAATTTGTAGTAACAATTTGTATATTTTCAACTATTGGATCTAAATCAGGCTGAACATTTATCTTTTTAGGAACTGACCAATCGGATAAATGATATGGCCTAAAATCACTATCATTTTTTCCGTTATAAACCTGATAGGATATTTCATATACCCCTGGTTTATTTATTCTTATGCTTGTCTCACTTTCACCTACTATATATGCAATTCCATCTTCTACGGTTATTTTTTTATCTGTTTCTATATCTCTTTCATTAAAGTTAGATACAGAGATAGGCTTAATCCTAAACCTTGTATATTTACTACCAAAATCAATTGGATAATTAGTAGGAGTTCTTCCTTCTCGTAATATATCAATATCCTTTGCATTTGTAGCTATAATTGATTCTTGTTCTCCTGTTAATGTTAATTTCTTATATACTTTAGTTTCTTTTACTACATTTTCACCATTATCATTTACAATATTCAGATCAGCTACAGGTGTTGGATATTTAAATATAGCGGTTCTCTCTTTGAAAAGTTCATCCTCTAAGTAGAACATCATTGAGTACGCCCTTCTATATTGATTACTTCCTATTTCTTCTATTGGTCCATTCCAAATTGCAGAGTTTTTTATATATTGTGCATTCTTAGTTTTACCGCCAAATATTGCTTCGGCTTGCTTTTGGAGATATCCTTCTTTATCTACGATGTTAATAGGAACTAAGATATCAATAATATCTCTTTCTAAAAAACTTCTTCCATGTACATAACTGTACATATATTCATTAATCTCTACTAACATTCTCCCATTGGCAGTAAGTTTTATTGTATATTCTTCTTTACCATTATCTTTGAATTTATTATAATCTTCCTTAGTAAACTCATATTTGTTATCCCTTATGTTTTCTAAGTCTATAAAAGGAACATAGGTAAGATTTTTTGTATCTTTTATCCACCATATTTTATCAGTTACATTTTGGGAAAGATCCGTTATCACCGATACTTCATTGACAAATAATATATCTGGTGCAAGTAGAAAATCTACAACTGGTATTCCCATAAATTCCACATCCCTAGTTGTAGAAGCATAATTAACTCTTAAACTTGGATTAAATACTTCAAGTTTGATAGTATATTCTCCTACAGGTCTATTGAAATAATAGTTGGAGTGATTTAATTCTTCATAGTTCGCATCTGGTGAACCTTTAGGTTTAATCCACCATTTTTCAGAAGTATAATTTTTAGATTTATTAACTAGGAGCATATTTTTTCCTATTACTTGTTTATATGGGACTACTACAAAATCTACTTCAAGACTAGGTATAACAGTTATTGATTTCATATCTGCTACTTTTCTTTCACCTGTGCTGTCATAATAGTAGCCTTCTTGTATTACCTTATATTCTCCCAGAGGAATGTCCATTTCCATAACACTTGGTATAATCCCATCTCCTGATTTTACACTTCCACCTTGTCCTGTAGGATCATTTACAGGATTGATGTACCATTTGTATCTATGGATATTATAGTCATTTTCATTTACCACTACATTGAATTTTGCATCTTCTTTGTACATTACCTGTGGAGTTAGTACATTAAGATTTAATGTTGGCACTTCCTTAACCCTAACAAACGCATCTGCACCATGACTTCTGCTATATCCACCCTCATCTATTGCTGTAACTCCCATATATATAGTCTTCCCAGTTGGCACTTGTATAGGTACTCTTACTGTTTCATTGATTCTATTTCTAAAGTAGCCTTCATCGTCTCCCTGGACATAATCAAATCCGCTGTTTATGTACCATCTACTTAATGGATAGACAGTTGAATTTGCAGTAAATTCATAGTATCCATTTAAGATTTGTCCATAATCAGCGGATTCTGGTAATCCTTTTATTTCAGATATTACATCTATATCTGGTGCTATTGATTCTGTTCTTACGCTATCCTCATCTTCATCCCATGCACCCATTGAGTCATATGCTAATACTTTTATTGTAACATCTCTACCTACCTGAAATCTCATTCTTCTAGTTTCACGAATATCTCTCGTTCCCCTAGGAGGCTCTACATATGCGTCACCATCCACAACTGTACTTCCTTTTACAATTTTATAATTCTTAATTCCATAAAGACTAGATCTAATAGTAAAGGTAACTTCTCCTTCTACCATAGTACCTTCTGGTGCTGCTTCGGGTTCAATCCAATCTATATTCACCCTTACAGAAATATCTGAATCAGGAAGTTCAACTGGCGGTGGCGGATCGTATGGATCTTCTGGATCAGGGTCTGGTGGTGGTGTAGTTGGTCCCTCACTTACATTTACTCTAAGATGAGCGAAATACCATGTCCAAGTTCTTCCTAATCTGTCAGGTTTAGTTTCTGTTGAATGTGGTCCATTCTCCGACCAGTTATCAACAAAAAACTCTTCAGGAACAATAGATCTATTTATAGGCTGATTATCTGCTACGTTTAAGAAAAAGTTATATGTGGTAGCATTTCTCAATTCAAAATCTTTTGGTAAAGGATTTCTTGAATACTTATTAGATTCCCTATAGCTTCCATCACCAGAGTATACTTGCCAATCCCAAAACTTTATAGAGCCACTGCTACCATTTCCAGGCGTACTATTATCGGTAAATCTTAATTTATCACCTTTCTGTGCATTTATTGTTACAAGCCTACTACCTGTTGATGCACTGTCTACTACTTCATAACTTCCACTCTTATTCTTCCTAAGTAGTTCTACAGAGAAACCTGCTGTTGGTTTTTGTAAGGGGCGATTTGTAGAGGCATGCTTGTTTTCAAACCTCCTATAATCATAGGTTGCTGCATATACATTTATAGGGCTAGTAAAGACTAGCCCTATTGTAATTATGACAGCAAGTAATAATGAAATCATTCTTTTCAATTAAAACACCTGCCTATATTTATTTGGATAATTAATCTATTAGTCCCTGATCAACTTTTCTTTGGTATCCATCTCTTTCAGGTAGTATCATTGAGTAAGTATATGACCTTGTTTCACTTCCTTTTCTAATGGTAATCTTGAAAACCAATTCTTGTCCCTCTTCAAGATTCACTTTATCCCAATTTTCAGCGGTTTTAAAACCTGCTTCACTCATGGCATATACATACGCTGTATAGTCATCAGAATAACATTCTGGAAATGGTCTCCAAATAGTTTCATCAAATCTTACGGTTTCAGTATCGCTTCAAAATTTATATACATCTAAAGTATTTAACTCTGGAACATTTACACACTCAACTTTCACTTCATAATCTTGATATTTACCTACATAGTCTAATTTATTCGCAACTATAATATTAAATCTTCTACTGTAACTAGGTGAATACTCTACATCAAACACTGG
>CAYMGW010000062.1:0-9586 GCA_964390085.1 uncultured Tissierella sp. | reverse complement strand
AAAAAAACTACTACAAAAAAATAAAAATGTACAGAAAATTTTAATTATTTATACTCTTTTGACATCCACATACTCGCATTCTTTGTTTATACATTTAACTGTTTTTTCTTTCTTACTTCTCTTTACTACCATTATACCTCCACATTGTGGGCATTTTTCTTCTACTGGTTCATCCCATAAAACAAAATCACAATTAGGATAATTGCTACAGCCATAAAAAACTCTCCCTCGTTTTGATCTTCTTTTTACGAGATTACCATCACATTTAGGGCATTTAACATTGAGTTCATCAACAATCGCCTTAGTATTCTTGCATTCGGGATATCCAGGGCATGCTAGAAATTTTCCAAACCTACCATGTTTGATCACCATATTTCTTCCACATTTCTCACAAATCACATCAGAAATTTCATCTTGTATTTCGATTTCTTTAATTTCTTCTTCAGCTTTCTTTAAAAATAAATCGAAATCCTTGTAAAAACTCTCAACGACTTTAACCCAAGGTAAATTTCCTTCAGCAATTTCATCAAGCTTTTCTTCTAATTCAGCTGTAAATTCTTCATTTACAATATCCTTAAAATATTCTATCAATAAATCATTAACTAAAATCCCTAATTCTGTAGGTACAAAGGACCTTTTATCAAGAATTACATAATCTCTTGCTAATATAGTTGCAATTGTAGGTGCAAATGTACTTGGTCTACCAATTCCCAATTCTTCTAAAGTTTTGATGAGAGATGCTTCTGTATATCTAGCAGGAGGTTGAGTAAAATGTTGATTTGAGCTAACATCTTTTGCTTTCAATTTATCCTCTATGCTCAATAATGGAATTTGCATATCCTTTTCCTCTTCATCACTAGTAGTATATATTTTTAAGAAACCATCAAACATTAACTTTGAGCCACTAGCTTTAAACAAAATATTATTACTTTCTATTGTAACAGAAATTGTATTGTAAATAGCTGGCGTCATTTGCGAGCCTAGAAATCTTTCCCAAATCATTTTATATAGTTTAAATTGATCTTGTGTTAAGGAATCTTTAATTAAACTTGGAGTTCTAATGATACTAGTAGGCCTAATACCTTCGTGAGCATCCTGTGAATCCTTTTTAGATTTATTAGTATAATCTCTTCCTCCATCTGTATATTTCTCTCCAAAATTTTCTTTAATAAACAAGTTTGCTGCTTGAATAGCTTCCTTTGAAATTCTTGTAGAATCAGTTCTCATATAAGTAATTAAACCTACAGAACCTTCTCCTTTAATATCAATTCCTTCATATAATTGCTGAGCTACTATCATAGTTTTTTTAGTTGAAAATCCCAATTTCTTTGATGCATCTTGTTGTAATGTACTTGTAGTATATGGAGGATATGGATTTCTTTTTTTTGTTCCCTTTTTAACATTTCTCACAATAAAATTATTCTTATCAATTTTTTCTAATATATTATCTACATCTGATTTAGTCTTTAATTCAATTTTTGTTTCTTTACCATTTATATTTTCACCATAGAAATTTGCCTCAAAGGTTTCTTTGTCTTTTTCTAATTTAACCTTTATACTCCAGTACTCTTCTGGTATAAAATTCTGAATTTCATTTTCTCTATTACATATTAGCTTAACAGCAACAGATTGTACCCTACCTGCACTTAAGCCCTTTCTTATTTTTCTCCATAGTAAAGGACTAATTTTATAACCAACAAGTCTGTCTAAAATCCTTCTTGCCTGTTGTGCATCAACTAAACTTAAATCTATTGCTCGTGGTTTCTTAATAGCATTAGTTATGGCATCCTTAGTTATTTCATTAAATTCAACTCTTGCTTTTTCCTTTTCATCTATTCCTAAAATATGAGCCAAATGCCATGAAATTGCTTCCCCTTCTCTATCAGGGTCAGTAGCAAGAAATATTTTTTTTGATTTTTTTGCATAATCTTTTAGTTCCTTAATTATAGGGCCTTTACCCCTTATTGTTATATATTTAGGCTCGAATTGTTTATCAATATCAATTCCTAGGCTACTCTTTGGTAAATCTCTTATATGCCCTACAGAAGCTACAACCTTATAATTTTTTCCTAAGAATCTTTCAATAGTTTTTGCTTTAGCTGGGGATTCAACTATTACTAAGTTTTTTTGCAATATCTACACCTCCATTAAATAAATCTAACAAATGGTAAATACTTTACCTGATAATTCTTTAACTGAACCTTTTAATTCTAAAATTGTTAATATACTATTTAAAGTAACTATATCTATTCCTGTTTTATATACAATATTATCTGAGTGCATAGGTCCCTCTTCTAAAAGTTTAATTATTCTAAGTTCTGTTTCACTATAATTTGAATAATCTATACTATTCTTTTTATTTGATATTAACTTTTCTTGCAATTCATAAACTTCTTCAAGTATATCTTCAATCTCTAAAAGTGGCTTTGCCCCATCTTTAATTAGTTTATTTGTTCCACCACTAAATATACTATTAATATTACCAGGTAAAGCAAAAATATCTTTACCTTGTTCCAAAGCATGATGGGCAGTAATCAATGAACCTGATTTTTCCTGAGCTTCAATTACTACAACTCCCATAGATAGCCCCGATATTATTCTATTCCTCTGTGGAAAATTAAAAGCTAAAGGAGGAGTCCCAAAAGGAAACTCTGAAATTATTCCACCATTTTTTTCCATGCCCTTATATAAAGATAAATTTTTCTTTGGATAAACAATATCAATACCATTACCTAGAACTCCTATTGTTCTTCCCCCATTGTCTAAAGCTGTTTTATGTGCAATGGTATCTATCCCTGAAGCCAATCCACTAATAATTGTTACTCCTAGATTTACTAACTCCTTAGTAAATTTTTCACAAGCCCATTTCCCATAAGTTGTTGCCTTTCTAGAACCTACTACAGCTATTGCAATCCTATCTTCTTCAAATATATTGCCTTTAATATAAAGTACCTTTGGATTATTATCAATATTTCTTAATCCAATGGGATAATTTTCATCATATATAGTGATAATATTAGCATTATGTTCTTCTATTTTAGTAAATAATTTTTTTATATATTCTTTATTTCGATTATGTATGATTTTTTCCTTTATTTCATTATTTAAACTTTTTATATAACTAATTTGTTTGTTATCGGATTCCCATAATTCTCTTAAATCATAAAAATTGTCAATAATTTTCTCTATATTACTATTTCCTATTCCTAAACTACTTAACCAAATAAGAACATCTCTTTGAGTAATATCCAAATTCTTCTACCCCCAATATTTATCATCCAAAGTTCTGTATCTAATGGCTTCCAAAATATGTTTATCTTGGATAGATTCTTCCCCATCTAAATCTGCAATAGTTCTAGATACCTTCAATAGTTTATTATAGGTCCTACCACTAAATTTATATTTTGTAAAAGCTTGATTCATAATCTTTTCAGAACTACTTGTAAGCTTACAATACTTTTTTATATCTTTATTTGGTATTTGCGAATTACTAAATATCTTTTGATTTTTATATCGATTAAGTTGAATATCCCTCGCCTTTCTTACCCTTTCTCTAATAGTTAATGATGTTTCTTCTTCAGTATCTCCTTTTAAAGCATTATATTCTACAGGTGATACTTCAATATGAATATCAATTCTATCTAGTAATGGGTTGCTAATCTTTCCTAAATATCTATCAATACTTCCTTGAGAGCATGTACATTGGTGTAGTGGATCACCTAAATATCCACAGGGACATGGATTCATGCTGGCTATCAACATAAATTTTGCTGGATAAGATAAGCTTGCATTTGCTCTTGAAATTGTTACTGTTCCATCCTCTAAAGGTTGTCGTAATACTTCAAGTACATTTTTAGGGAATTCAGGTAATTCATCTAAGAACAAAACACCATTATGGGCTAATGAAACTTCTCCTGGCTTTGGGACTCTGCCACCACCAATTAAAGATATGGCTGAAGCAGTATGATGAGGAGATCTAAATGGACGTTCTTTAATTAAAGAATTCGACGGTAGGAGTCCTGAGATACTATAGATTTTAGTCACTTCTATTGATTCTTCAAATGATAGCTTAGGTAATATCGTAGGTAGTCTTTTAGCAGCCATGGTTTTCCCAGCTCCTGGAGGTCCTATGATAATTATATTATGTGCTCCAGCAGCAGCTACCTCTAAAGCTCTCTTTAAACTAGCTTGTCCTTTTATGTCTGCAAAATCCAAAAAGCACTCATTACTATCATTATCAAATACAGATGTTTCTCCTATATATGGATCTATATGCAATTCATCATTCAAAAAATCAACTACATCATTCAAACTCCTTACTGGTATTATTTCCATATCTTCTATGACACTACATTCATCTTTATTGTCATAGGGAACAATACATCTTAAAACATTTAATTCTCTCATGGAAATAACCATTGGTAATGCACCTTGAATTGGATTTATTTTCCCTTCTAAAGACAATTCTCCAATAAAAATTGTATTACTAATTTCCCTTTCTGATATAACACCAGAAGACTTTAGAATACCTATGGCAATTGCTAGGTCTAACTGTGACCCCTCTTTTCTTAAGTTAGCTGGTGCTAAATTGATGGTAATTCTGCTAAGTGGAAATTCATATCCACTGTTTTTGATTGCTGCTCGTACTCTTTCCTTTGATTCTTTTATAGATGTATCTGGAAGTCCAACGATGTTGAATACTGGTAATCCTCTAGATAAA
Source organism: uncultured Tissierella sp. (assembly GCA_964390085.1). GTDB lineage: Bacteria > Bacillota > Clostridia > Tissierellales > Tissierellaceae > Tissierella. The sequence continues at coordinate 4,866 of CAYMGW010000062.1, read as the reverse complement.
TCTGTTTCAACTTCCACAATACTTCCATTCAACCCCTGTAGAATACAAGTATTAATTTTTGAATACATAATAAACCCCTTTTCCCTATATAGTTTATTCCTTTACCTTACTAATGGCCTATTTTATTACCTGGGTAATAGTGAAAATCTTCAATTTTTCAGTCATTATCAACAAAAACAATTCTCTATATGGTTAATTTTAATATTTGATGTCAGATACACTTCTATTATGTCATATCTAATCTGGTAATCCATTAATCTTTTTTGTTTTATATATAGATAAGAACAATAAATAATTTTTTCTTGTTTTTTTCTATTAACTGCCTCATAAGCATATCCAAAATTTATACTTGTCCTTGTCTTAACTTCAATAAAAACCAATGTGCTCCTATCCAGAGCGATTATATCAATTTCTCCAATTTTGTTTCTATAGTTTAAATCTAAAATATTGTAGCCTTTTGAAATAAGATACTCTTTTGCGATGAATTCACCTTTTTTACCCTTTTCTATATTACTTAACATAATCTTTTCCTCTTTGCTTATCTAAATTATAGATATAAAATATTATTTCTGCAACAGCATTATATAACTCTTCGGGAATTTCTTCATTTATTTCCAATCCAATAAGATTCTTCACCAATTCCTCATCTTTATATATAGTAATATCTTCTTCTATTCCCTTTTCAATTATTTTATCTGCAGTAACTCCTTTACCTTTAGCAATAACCTTTGGAGCTATATCATTAGAGTCATAAGATAACGCAACTGCTTTATTTGTGGTTTTCTTAACCAGCTTTTTTTCTTTATCCATTATATCATACCTTCAAATCTAAAATATATGTTGGATTTGGATTGGAAACGATGGTATCAATTATCTGAATATTATTATCCGTTACAAATTCAATCTTGTCTAGACTATAACCTATTAATGAAATTTTTTCAACTAATTGTTTTTCTGTCGATTTAAACAATTCTAAATCTTCATTTTTAATATTCATTTTTATTGATAGAAAGTTAGATATGAGTTGGCAAGAAACTTTGATATTTCCCAAATTGTGGGTCTCCACATTTATATAGATATTAGTTTTTTCATTATAGTTTTTATTTTTTCTATTTTCTTTTATTAGAGTTAATATCCCATCAAGTTCTTTTTCTCTATGATTAATTGGGAAAAACATAAAAGATAAATCTTTATTCATCTCTCTTAAAAAGTCTATTTTATTGTTTAAGTTTCTAAGATCTTCTGTCAATTTTGAGTCTGCTGTATTACCAATATTTTGAATGTTTTTTTGCAGCTCAACAAATTTTTCATCCTTATTCAAAATTATGTTTTTTGGACTAGTAACTTCATTGTTGTCAGAAAATATTTTATTTGTTTCATTATTTTCATGTTTATTTAGTATTTCATCTATTATTTTAAAATCTTTTACAAATTCAATAGGATTTTTATTAAACTCCCGCAAATTTCTTATATTGTTAAGTGAAGGTTTAATATTATTCTTTAAAAAGAAACTAATTATTTTAATATATTCATCTTCTATATCTATATCAGATTCATTCCCTAGAAACTCCTTAACTAATTGAGTGATATCTTTACCTTCGTTATATTCATCTTTAGGGATAACTAATAAAGATTTTATATCTATCTTTTCTGTTAAGCTGTCATCTTCTAATATATTATCCTGAACAAATTCCTGTTTATTTATTTTTAAGTTTGCTTTTGAATCTATATCTATAATAAAATTCTTTTGAATAGTTTCTATTTTATTTAATGTTGAATCTTTATCTATATTATTTACTGAATTAAGTAAAATAACTTTTTCTCCATCTTTTAAGCTATATAGTTGAAATAATTTTTCTAAAGTCTTTATTCCCTCTGTCAAATTTTGTTTAGTTATAGGTGCATTATATTTCATTAAACTTTCTGCAAGCCCAATTGATAGTCTTGTTTCTTTTATATTAATATTCTTAAGTAAGGCGGAAATAGGGTTATTTTGTTTACCTTCATTTGATAGTTGTGCCCTTGACAGTTTATCCTTTATTAATGGCTTTAGAATAATTTCGTCATTATCTACTGATTTTACTAGAAAGGATACTTCATCACCTACAGTCATCTTTATGCTGCTTTCTAATTTAGCTTGAATAGTTCCATGTCCTTTAATATCAATAAGTATCAGATTATCTATTAATTCTAACACTCTACCCTTAAAAGTATATCCTTCATTGAATATTTCTTCTTTATTGTTTAATATTAAATTATTTAATAAAAGATTTTCAATCTTCAATGAAATCACCCTTTATCATTTATTTCAGTATGTTTTTTAAAAATGATATTCTATGTATAGGTGATGGACCTAACTCTTTTATAAGCTCTCTGTGTTCCTTTGTTCCATAGCCTTTATGCTTTTTTAAATTATATCCCTCAAATTCCCTATCCCATTCTATACATAATCTATCTCTAAATACCTTAGCAATAATGGATGCACAAGCTATACCATGGGATCTATCATCCCCCTTTATAATAGATTCTTGCGGCACATTTAAATCAACCTTTTCTGCATCAATTAATAGAAAGTCTGCTTTAATTTTATTACCATCTTTATCATGCAAATTCTCTACTGCCATTTTCATAGCCAATCGAGTAGCTTCTTTTATATTGATTTCATCTATTGTATCAGAATTTACTCTACCTATACCCCATGCTATTGAATTAGATAGTATTATATCATATAAAGCTTCACGTTTTTTTTCAGAAAGTTTTTTTGAGTCCTTTACCCCATCTATTATCAAATCTTTAGGCATTACTATTGCACAAGCAACTACATCTCCAGCTAAGCATCCTCTACCTACCTCATCTATACAAGCAATATTATTTAATCCTAATTGCCAAATACTATTCTCAATCTCTAACAAAATAACAGCTCCTATTCTTTAGGAAGTTCAAGTGTTATCTTTCCAATTATACCCTTCCTAAATTCATCTAAAATAATATTACTAACCTTAGTATAATCTATTTCTCCACCTTTAACGATACATCCTCTTTTTCTACCTATTTCTTCCATTATATCTAAATATGGTTTACCCTCTATTTCAATATTATAACGATTGTTTAAAAGATTTGGAAAATAATTTGCAAGTTTTTCTATTAATTTAAGTGCTAAAGTTTCTATATCTAAGATTTCATCCTTTATTGCACCTGTAAAAGCGAGATTTAAACCTACCTCTGGGTCTTCAAATTTTGGCCACAATATTCCTGGTGTATCTAGTAACTCTAAATTTCCCTTGGTTTTAATCCACTGGTTAGTTTTTGTGACTCCAGGTTTATTGCCAGTTTTCGCACCTTTTCTACCAGAAAGAGAATTAATTAAAGTTGATTTTCCCACATTTGGAATACCTAAAATCATAGCTCTAGTAGGTCTATTTATTACGCCACGTTTTTCATAGGCTTTCCTTTTTTCATCTGTAACATCATGGGAAAGTTCTAACAACCTATCTATTCCTTTTCCACTTAATGCATCTAGACAAACTGAATTAATGCCTTTCTCTAGAAAATATTCTTGCCATAATTTATTTCCATGGGAACTAGCTAAATCTGATTTATTTAAAATTATTATTCTAGGCTTTTCTCCAACTATTAAATCTATGACGGGATTTTGGCTACTAGTTGGTATTCTAGCATCTATCAACTCAAAAACAACATCTACCATTGTAAGGGATTTCTGTATAGACTCTCTTGTTTTTTTCATATGCCCTGGATACCAGTTAATATTCATAATTTCACCACCTAAATAAAATTGGGACTATACAGTCCCAATAAATTAGTAAAATCTTTTCTCTTTAACCTTAGCAGCTTTACCTTGTCTATCTCTTAGATAGTAAAGTTTAGCTCTTCTTACTTTACCCTTTCTAGTTACAACTAATTTTTCAATTCTTGGAGAATGCATAGGGAAAGTTCTTTCTACACCTACACCATAAGATAATCTTCTTACTGTAAATGTTTCTCTTGCTCCGCCACCCTGAATTTTAATTACTGTTCCTTCATAAACTTGGATTCTTTCACGAGTTCCCTCAACAACCTTGTAATGAACTTGAACAGTATCTCCTACATTAAAACTAGGTAAATCATTTCTTAATTGTTCATCTTCTAACATTTTAATTATATCCACTGTATAGACCTCCCTTCTCCTTAGATGTTCTTGCCATATTAGCAGAGGACCATCCGTAATTCCATACGCTAGGTATTATAGCATATGTATAATTTAAATACAACTATTTTATATTCCTAAATCTTCTTTTATTTTTGTAAGAATAATTAATTCTTCTTTTGATAAAGTTTTCTTTTCTAATAAATCTGGTCTTTTAAGTAGAGTAGCCTTCAAAGATTCTTCCTTTCTCCAAGCCTCTATTTTTTGATGGTTACCAGATAGTAAAATATCAGGTACAAAATGTCCATTAAATTCTCGTGGTCTTGTATATTGAGGATATTCTAATAATCCATTATAATGTGATTCATCTATAAAAGATTCATCTGATCGAAGTACACCTGGTAATAATCTTACAACAGCATCAATAATTATCATTGCAGGAATTTCTCCACCTGTTAAAACAAAATCACCAATTGATATCTCTTCATCTACATAATGGCCAACTATCCTATTATCTATACCTTCATAATGTCCACATAATAGAATTAAATGTTCTTCCTTAGATAATTCATTCGCTAGTTCTTGATTGAATTTTCTCCCTTGAGGTGATAGATAAATTACTCTTGAATCCTGATTTTTTACACTATTAATAGCATCAAAAATTGGCTCTGGTTTCATGACCATACCCGAGCCTCCCCCAAAAGGATAATCATCTACTTTCT
>CAYMGW010000061.1:7678-9608 GCA_964390085.1 uncultured Tissierella sp. | reverse complement strand
ATGATGACATCATTTCTAATTTATCTGATAAAAAGGAAGATATTAAGAGAGAAATAGAATGGAAGAGTAATATTCTCAAGCATATAGAGAAAGAGGAGCAAAGTATGATAGCTTCCAATGAATTAATTGGAAAATATCGAGTTGAATACCGTCCTGATATTTACCGTTTAGAAATGCAGAATGGATATGTATTGCATCCAGATGAAGATATACAGGAAATAATTTTGGATTGGCTAAACAAAATTCCGTTCGTATTTACAAGCACTCTATTCTCATTAGCAGAAGTGAAAAGTGGTGGAAAGAATTTTTCTGTTGGACTTGGTATTTATAAAGAGTATGCAGAGCTATTAGATATTAAGGAGTCTGATTATGTGAGGTTTTATCCTTCTAAATTGTGTATACAAACAGGGATTCAATCAAAATCTAATCGAACTATCACTCCAGAACTCTTGGAACCTGCAATTGAATATATGAATTCACAAGGAATGGAATTATCAGGTGATGTTTTAACTAAGAGTGCTCTGATGCGTAAGGTAGGCGATGATTATATAAATTGGCATCAAGCCTGGCTACCATTTAATTAAATTAAGTGACAAAAAAATGTCATTGACTTTAAAGCTCCTTTAGACCTTATACTTATAAGTGTAGATGAATTCTATATTTATAAATATTAATTGAAGGGAGAATGAAAAGTGAAAAGAGCAGCCGTTTTTGTTTTAATTTTAGCAATGATGACATCTATATTAGTAGGATGTAGTCAAACTTCAGAACCAATAACTTCAGAAAAAACAGACATAGCCTTTACTCCAGGTGTATATGAGGGTGAGGCTAAAGGGATGAAAAGCGTTATTAAGGTTCAGGTAACTGTTGACGAAGAAAAGATAACAGATGTAAAGGTAACTGAACAAGCAGAATCTGAAAGATTATTTAGCTATGCAAATGATTCTATACCAGCTGCAATTGTTCAATATCAAAGTGTTGCTGTTGATACTGTATCTGGTGCTACGATGTCAAGTATTGGTATTATCCAGGCAACAAAAGATGCTTTGAAAAAGTCTGGGGTTAATATAGACTTATTAAACATTAAACCAGAAAAACCTGAATTAGTTGAAGGTGAAGATGAGGAATATGATGTAGTAGTTGTTGGTGCAGGTGCAGCTGGATTATCAGCAGCTATTGAACTAGGGAAAAATGATAATATAAGTATTTTAGTTCTTGAAAAAATGCCATTTACTGGGGGCTCACTTGCTTTGTCAGGTGGACTATTTTGGACAGGCAATGGTTCTAAGTATGTAACTGAAGAAAGCTTTACTCCTGAATCACTTTTAGAGTGGTTTGAAATGAGGTCTGAAACAAAGTCAAATGAAGCATTAGTTAAGCATATAGCAAATATTGCAGGAGAAACCTTTGATTATCTAATTGATAATGGTGCACCATGGGATGTTGAAAGTGCAACTGAAACATATCCTGATTCAGGAATATATAGATTTGAAACCAATAGAGGAGCCAAATTGACAAAGTTTAGAGATGATGCTGCAGGTAATCAAGCTGCTGAATTCTTATTAAATTTTGCGAAAGAAAGTGGGGCTGAAGTAAGAGTAAATTCACAAGTAACTTCCTTAGTAGTTGACAATAACAACGTTATTAAAGGTGTAAATGTTGAAGATGGAGAAAATTACTTGAAGAATTTGACCCAGATTCAGCTGGAAAATGGCCATTCCTTGCAGCAGGTTCCACGGGAGATGGAATAGAAATGACTAGGGAACTTGGTGTAAAAATAGTTGGTAATGGAGTAATGTCCTATGAAGCACTTACCCCAAATATGGGATATAAAGGTGAGGTAGGAAGCCTTGTATGGGTACCAGAACTATTTGTAAATAAGGATGGCAAGAGATTTGTAGATGAAACTGGTCAAAGTACAGACATTGCA
>CAYMGW010000061.1:1735-7668 GCA_964390085.1 uncultured Tissierella sp. | reverse complement strand
ATTACAAATATATTTACAGCCTGAAGATATTGGATATGGCATAGATGACTCTAAGAGTGATAGAGTTGAAGATTATGAGAAGGGTGTTGAACAAGGCCTTATACTTAAAGGAGAGACCTTGGAGGAACTAGCTGACTTAATGGGAGTAAATAAAGAAAACTTCCTAGAAACTGTTAAAAAATATAACGAAACTGTTGAAAATGGTACTGAAGATGAGTTTGGAAGTATCATTGAAAAAATGAAACCACCAACACAAGGACCTTTCTATGCAGTTCCAACACGTGCATGTATTATTGGTACAATGCCAGGATTACTGGTAAATGAAAATTGTGAAATCTTAGGTAGTAATGGACAACCTATTGAAAATCTTTTTGCAGCAGGAGAATTAGTTTTTGGTAATATATTTAATAGAGTATATCCTGCCACAGGAACAGCTATAGCCCAAGCAATATATACTGGTAAAATAGCTGGAGAAGCTGCTAATAATCAATTGAAGTAAATTATATAAGCCTTGTATCTCAGTTAGGGTACAAGGCTTATATAATATCTGAAACTATTAAAATAAATTAAATAAATGGGGTGAATTCATTAGGACTTTCATTTAAATATAGTTTAAGTAAAGCTTATATTTAGGTGAAGTTGCAAACGGAGATATATTCTATCAAGAATATACAGGAAGTGGTTCATCAATATCAGCATGTGTCGCTTTTGGTAGAATTTCTGGTAGAGTGGCAGCTGAGGAAGCTTTAGGAAAAAGATAAGAAAGATTAAAAAGGTTTTTAAATGTATCTAAAATAGAGTTAATAATATAAAAAGTCGTAGCAATTAAGTTACGGCTTTTTATATTTGTTAAATTTTATGAGAGTATTATGTAACAACAATGATTGGATTAAGTAAATAATTATGCATTAAAATTATTTCACTTGAATATTGTATTTTGAAGAGGATTGTGAATTATTAAAGGAGGGGTTAAAATTGGTAGAAGTTTTTAAGAGGTTAGTAAAAGAGGAAGAAGGGCAGGGTTTGGTGGAGTATGCATTAATTATTGTTTTGGTTTCTGTAGGACTTATAGTAGCACTTGGAACACTAAAAGATAATATTGCAGCAGCATTTGGTAGAATTACAAATGCATTGACAAAATAATTACCCAGACCTGCCCCTTCGGGGGCAGCTCTACCATCCTTTTTAAAACTATTATTTAAAAGGAGAATAGCATGAACTTATCTATAAATGATTATATATTAATAATTTTGGTGTTATTAGCAATATATTTTGATTTAACTCAGAAAAAAATCCCCAACATTATTACTTTTCCAGTAATACTTTGGGGTTTATTGTCATATAGCATACTTGAGGGTTTTGCAGGATTTAAATTTAGTGCCATTGGATTTTTAATTGGCTTATCTATATTTCTAATCCCTTTTATCCTTGGTGGAATGGGTGGAGGAGATGTAAAGTTAATGGCAGCCATCGGTGCTATAAAAGGTTGGAGATTTGTATTAACAACAGCAATTTATTCAGGGTTAGTAGGTGGAGTTTTAGTAATCATTTATTTAATCTATAAGAAAAAGCTCTGGATTACTTTAAAAAGAGCCTTAGGAATTATATTGAGGCCCATTCTATTCATATTAACACTTACCTTTGAAAATCATACAATAAAGAAAATAAATAATTATTTTTTAGGATTAGACATAGTCAAAGAAAACCATTATATACCTTATGGAGTAGCCATAGGATTAGGAGCAGTAATTGTATTTTTTATTTGAGGTGATATAGATGTCACGATTATTTAAGCTTAGAAAAAATGAAAAGGGTCAAACTTTAGTAGAGTTTGCACTTGTATTGCCAGTACTTTTATTATTAGTATTGGGTTTAATTCAGTTTGGTATCATATTTAGTGCTCAAATTGCAATTACTAATGCTGCTCGAGAGGGTGTTCGAGTAGCAGCTGTTGGAGCAAAAAAGGATGAAATTGTAATAAGGATTAACAATTCAATAGGTGGACATATATTTTTACCAACACTTACAGATGGGAACATCGATATTACACCAGATGATCCAATTGTAGGAGATGAAATTATTGTTGAGATAAAAGACGTAATGTTAGAATTATTTGTTCCCGTACCAGATGTATTTGCTGCAAATGATGAAATACCTTTAAAAGCTAAAGCTTCTATGAGAGTAGAAAAAATATCGAAATAAGTCTATTATTCATGGAGGGGAAATTATGTTTAAAAAGATTAAATATTTAATAAAAAATGAAAATGGGCAGTCGTTGATTATGGTAGCTCTTTGTTTAACAGTTCTATTGGGCTTTGTGGCCATAGCAGTTGATTATGGATATCTGGCATATCAAAAAAGACAACTCCAAAACGCTGCAGATGCTGCAGCATTAGCTGGAGCTTATGAATTACCTAATAAGACCTTTGTACATTCAGAGGCTAGGGAATTCGCTAAAAAAAATGCAAAGGAACTATCAGATGAGAATATAAGTATTGATGATAATGAATTGAATAATTCTAGAGTAAAGGTTGAGGTGGAATTCACATATGACACTTTTTTTGCACGAGTAATAGGTATAAATAATCAAGCTGTATATGCAACAGCAACAGCAGAAAGAACACCTTGGTTCGAAGATTTATTACCAATAGCTTCTCTAAACCTTTATGGAGATAATACAAAAGATATGGATATTGACGATTTTACAGAATATATTACTGATGAGGTAATAGGGACTGATATAGCTAAAATTGATCTTTGGGAAAAAATTCAAAGTAACCCTAGTAATCATGGTTTTATATATTTAGATACAACTAAAAAGGTCAATGATACGCCACAAAATGTTTTACTTTATGGAAACATAAGGGATATTACGGATGCAACAATAGGTATAGATCCAGGTACTATAGCTGCTGTAGAAAATGCAGATAAATATGAGGATAATGGTCAAACATTTTTGAGCGATCGTTTAGAATTACAAGATCACAAGGGATATATTTTAGGAATAAGACCAGATAGAATTAGAAATGAACCTAAAGGAAATGAAAAACATTATTATAAGCCAGAAGATTATGTAATTTTATACTTGGAAAATTTTTATATTAATTATGATGATAATGATAAAATTGTGAAAAACAATAGGGCATCAGGAGAAATAAAAGGTGTTTACAATTTATATGATTCAAAAGTACCACTTGGTCTAAGAATAAGACTTATTAAATAAACAAATCAGAAAGAGGTGCAGTATATGAAAGTAAACAAGCGTATACTCCTAATTGGAGTGATATTGGGTCTAATTACAGTATTTTTTTTAAACAAATATATTCAGTCATTAAATAAGGTTGAAGAGTCAGTGGCTGCAACCTCTTATTCTGAAGTGGTTGTAGCCCAAAAAACAATTCCAGCTCATATTCGAATTACAGAGGATATGGTAAGGATATCTTCTATACCAATAGATGTCATACATCCAGATGCTATAGTATCATTAGATAAAGTAGTAGGAGGTATATCTAGAGCAGAGATAATCAATGGAGAGCAAGTATTATCAGGTAGGGTGGTGCTAGAGAATGCTGATACAAATTTATCATATAGAATACCTGAAAATATGAGAGCTATAACTATACCAGTTGATGAGTTAGTAGGGGTTGGTAATTATATTGCTGTAGAAGACAAGATTGATATCTTGGCTACTTATCAAATGGAGGTAAAACAAGCTAACGGTGAAGAGAAAGATATACCATTTACTTATACTCAGCTACAAAATATAGAAGTACTAGCAATAGGTGGGCTAAAGCTTCAAAAAGAAGTTGAAACAATAGAGCAACCAAATACAATCACCATATTAGTTAATCCCCAACAGGCTGAAGTCATAGCTTTTGCCACCAAAAATGGAAGTTTTCATTTAACTCTACGTAATCCAATCGATAACAATAAAATTAAATTAGACCATTATAGCATAGATAATTTTGAATCCTTTAGGACGAGGTGATAAATTTGGAAAAAATAAAAGTATTGATAGTACAAGTTCAAGATAAAGATAGACAGCTTGCATCAGAAACTCTTTCAAAAGTTGATTTCATTAATTTAGTAGGAGAAACAGATGATTTAGAAGAAGCAAATTATATGATTGAAGAATATTATCCAAATGTGGTTTTATTAGGGGCCAATTTAAATTTTGATAGATATCTTTTATCAGAAAATATTACTAAAGAATATCCAGATACTGCAATTATAATGATCGAAAATGAATTGATGGAAGATACTGTTTATAAGTCTATATTTGCAGGTGCTAAAGACGTTATTATTTCTCCATTTTCTCCATCTAAATTAGTTGAGTCAATATATAGAGCTTATCAATTAGTAAAGGAAAAACAAGTAATCCATAGAGAAAGACCAACTTTATCTAGACGAAGAAATACTAAAGGAAATGTAATTACTGTTTTTAGTACAAAGGGTGGTGTAGGTAAGACCTTTGTATCAACAAATTTAGCTATTTCTTTAGCAAAAAAGACTGATAAAAGGGTATGTTTAGTGGATTTGGATTTAGATTTTGGTAATATAGCTCTAGCATTAAATACTGTACCACGATTTACAATATTAGATATTGTAGATGATATTAGGAATATTAATCAAGACCTTATAGAGTCCTATTTAATTCCCCATGAATCTGGAATAAAAGTACTTCCTGCTAACACAAAGCCTCAAATCAATGAATTTGTAAATGCTGACCATATAGAAATAATACTTAGTGCAGTACAAGGAGCATTTGATTATGTTGTAGTAGATATGCCTGCTAGATTTTATGAGCCCGTTAATCCTGCCTTTCAATTAGCAGATATTTTAATAATGGTAACTACACCAGATATCTCCACTATAAGAAATATAAAAGCGTCGATTCTTACTTTACAGGAATTAAATTTTCCAAAGTCAAAAATTAAAGTATTATTAAACAAATATGATAAAAGTGGTCAAATAAAACCTAAGGATGTTGAGAGTACTTTAAAAGAGGGTCTATATGAGGTAATTGATGCAGATTATAAATTGGCAACACTTTCTTTAAACAATGGAAATCCTATAGTTTCATATAAACCTAGAAGCTCAATTAGTAAATCCTTTAATGCTTTAGCAAAAAAGATAAACTCAGAACTAGGCAGTTAATTGCAAAATTAGGAGGTGAGACTATGGCAAATGGCTCCTTTAATTTTAAAAGCTTACAAAATAGGGAAAAATTTAGTAGGGAACATATAGATGTATCTGATATTTTACTTAAGAAGAAAAAAGAATTGGAAGATATAGCTAACGAGGCACTATCAAGAGTAATTGAAACTATTACTGCTAATGATGAAAATAAAAATGATTTGCAAAGGAAATATGTGTTAGATGAGACTAACAAGATAATCAATGATATTTTATATGAAACTAAGAGAAATCTATCTTTTGGTGATAAACAAAAAGTTGCAAACTATGTAATGGATGAGGTGTTTGGCTATGGTCCTATTACATCCTTAATTAATGATTCCACTATTACAGAGATTATGGTAAATGGACCAGAGGATGTTTATATAGAACGTGAAGGGAAGATTTTCAAGGTAGAAAATTCTTTTAGAGATGATAATCATATAATGCATACAATTGATAAGATTATATCTCCTCTAGGAAGAAGAGTTGATGAAAGCTCTCCTATGGTAGATGGTAGACTTCCTGATGGCTCCCGTGTTAATGTTATCATTCCACCCCTATCTATCAAAGGACCAACAATTACAATACGTAAATTTGCCGTTGACCCATATACCTTAGATGATTTAATTACCTTTGGCACTCTAAATCAGGATATGGCCAGGTTTTTAAAAGCCAGTGTAAGGGGGAGAATAAATATTGTTGTATCTGGTGGTACTGGTAGTGGTAAAACCACATTGTTAAACGTCATTTCTGGA
>CAYMGW010000061.1:0-1725 GCA_964390085.1 uncultured Tissierella sp. | reverse complement strand
GCAGCAGAATTACAGCTTCAACAAGAACATGTAGTTTCCTTAGAAAGTAGGCCACCCAATATAGAAGGAAAGGGAACTATTAGTATTAGAGACTTAGTTATTAATTCTCTACGTATGAGACCAGATAGAATTGTAATAGGAGAAGTAAGGGGCGGCGAAGCACTAGATATGCTTCAAGCTATGAATACAGGTCATGATGGGTCAATTACCACTGTTCATGCTAATAGTCCAAGAGATACATTAGCCCGCCTTGAGACTATGGTTATGATGTCTGGGATGGAGCTTCCGTCTAGAGCAATAAGGGAACAAGTTTCTTCTGCAATAAATTTAATTGTCTATTGTGCTAGATTTACTGATGGCACTAGAAAAATAGTTAAAGTTACTGAAATAGTAGGGATGGAAGGGGATACAATTACCTTACAGGATATATATGTATTTAAGCAAGAGGGCTTTGATGAAGGAGGTACTGTACTAGGCAGACATGTATCAACTGGTATAGTTCCAAAATTTTTAGAAAAACTTAAATCCTATGGAGAAAATATTCCAACTTCTATATTTTCTGCAAATAGGGGGTTTTAATATGTTATATATTAGCCTTTTATTGGCATTTTTAACGGTTGTGTTTATTGTTTTAGGTTTATATAATTTTCTATTTGCAAAACGAATTGAAGTTATAAATAGACTGGAAATATATACTGCTGAAGCAAATAGTTTCAATACTAATCCTAATATAAGTTTAAAAGAGTCTATTCTAAATATTATAGGGGCTATAGGTAGAAAATCTTCTAAAAAGAATTATATGGAAGATAAAAAGGAAAAGCTTAATCAAGCCTATGTGTTTATGAGAGTTGAGGAGTTTTTAGGGCTATCTATACTATCAGCTATACTTGGCTTTATAATAATTTACTATTCGACAGAACTATGGTATATAGCTTTAATAGGAATATTATTAGGTTATAAAATTCCCAATATATTTTTAGAGTCCGTAAAAAGAAAAAGAATGAAAAAATTAAACGCTCAGCTTCCAGAAGCATTATCTATTTTGTCCAATGGGCTTAGGGCAGGATTTAGTTTTACTCAAGCCATGTCAGTTGCTGCAAATGAATTGGATACTCCAATTAAAGATGAGTTTATAAGGGTCATTAGAGATAATGCAATAGGTAGGACATTGGAAGAAGCATTAATATCCTTTTCTGAAAGAACTGATGATGAGGATATAGATATGTTAATTACTGCATTGATTATACAAAGAAAAGTCGGAGGTAATTTAGCTGAGATTCTTGACACTATTGGTGATACTATAAGAGATAGAATGAGGATTCGTGGTGAGGTTAAGACTTTGACTGCCTCAGGTAGACTTTCAGCTATAGTTATTTCCATATTACCTTTTGCAGTGGCAGCATTTATTTTCATTATGAATCCAAGCTATATAATGGAGCTTTTTAAAAGCACTTTTGGAATTTTTATGGTAGTTTTTGCAATAATTATGCAAGTCTTAGGAATAATTATTATTATTAAGATGGCAAATGTAGAGATTTAAAGAGGGTGAAATTATGAAATACTTAGTTTATCTACTCGTTATAACTACTGTTAGTTTTATATTTTCAATTATACATGGACTAATATTCTATCGAAGAAAAGAGGTTAAAGATAGATTAGAATATGTAAAGGATTTATATAAAGGTCCAGAAGATGATATGATTTTATCTACGCCCTTTAATGATA
>CAYMGW010000060.1:0-9645 GCA_964390085.1 uncultured Tissierella sp. | reverse complement strand
GATGGAATATATGCAGAAGATTTTGTAGTATCAGACAAAATAGATTAATTATGCCTTAAGGTTAGTAATCTCAGTTGCATGTTTCTTTGTAAAGTTCTCCAAGGGATGTAACCAAATTGTGAACATAATTTGGTCTGATAAAAGTATTGAAACCAATGTTTTAAAAGATATTACTGATAATGACTCTATTTAAATTATATATAAAAACTTATAATTATTTACAATTTTTCTGTGTAAATGTATAATATGTATATGTTTATAATCAGGCTTATTTTGCCTAGATATGTATTGTTTTGGAGGATTATATGAGTAAGTATAGTATATTAGTAAATATTCTTGATGAATTAAGAAATGAGGCACCTGTAGGATATAAAAGATATTATCCAGCACAAAATGAAAAGGAGAAACTAGATTCAGCCAGATCAAGAGCATTTATACACTTATTTTTAAAAGTATATTATGGATTGAATGAGTTTTATGATAGAGAAAATCACATTACAGATGATCCTGAAGACGGAGGAATAGATGCCTATTACATAGATAGTGATCAAAAAAAAATAATTTTCATTCAATCTAAATTTAGGACTAATGAAAGTAATTTTGAGAGTAAAGAGATTTCCTTAGATGAAATATTAAAAATGGATGTTGATAGGATTGTTGATGGAGAAGAAGTAGACGAAAATGGAAAACAATATAACGGGAAAATAATTAAAATGATGAAAAGAATAAGTGAAATACCAGATATAGGTAGATACCGATATGAAGTCATCATTTTAGCAAATCTAAAAGGCTATAAGAATTCAACATTAAAAAAACTAACTGGTGGTTTTAGTGTAACTGTTTTTGACTATGAAAAATGTTATTTTTCATTATTGTTTCCTGTTGTAACGGGTTGTTATTATGATGCTGATGAAATTAAAATTAATTTGTCACTGGTAAATAAAGAGAGTAATGAGGGAAGAATTAGTTATTCTGTACAAACTGAATTTAGCGGGTGTAAAATAATGGTTGTTTTTGTACCGCTAATTGAAATTGCAAAAATAGTATATAAATTTAAAAATTCTATATTAAAGTTTAATCCCCGCTGTTATTTAGGATTAAATAATAATGATGTTAACCCTAAAATAGAAAATACAATTAGAAATAAGAAAACTAATGAATTCGCTTTGTTTAATAATGGAATTACAATATTATCTGATAATACTGAGTTTAATTCTAGAGTTGCGTTAAAAGACTCAGCGCAATTAATTATTACCAATCCCCAAATAATTAATGGTGGACAAACAGCATACACGTTAGCATCAGTTTATGAAAAATGTTTAAAGGATAAGGATGAATCTATTTTTGATAATAAAGAAGTACTTGTTAAAGTAATAACTTTTTTTGAGGGTAAAGAAGGGGACCAACAGAAAAAACTAGCATTAATTGAAGAACTATCAAGAGCTACAAATGAACAGTCTGCAGTAAGAGAGTCTGATAGACGTTCAAATGATAAGGTGCAAATAAATTATCAAACTAAAATATTTAATGAATTTGGATATTTTTATAACCGTAAAAGGGGAGAATTTCATGATGGCTTAAGCAAAAAATATATTCCAAGAGATAAAGTAATAGATCATTCTGTTTTTATTAGAGTTGCAGTAAGCGCAAATGGTGATGTTGCAAGAGCTAGAAGAAATAGTGATGAATACTTATTTAGAGAAAATAATTTTAAGGAAGTTTTTATTGACTCTGAAATATATAAAAAATATATGTTTGGATATCTATGCCATCAGTATTTAATTGAATTAGAAAAAAAGTTTGACAAAACACCAAATAATAAGTTTGGAATAAACACTTACGGAAATGCTTTAAGATATGGTAAGTATGCAATAGTTAATGTAGTTACAAGGTTTTTTGATGAAAATTATCAAATATCAATGTATAAAAATTATGCAAGGGTAATTTCAGGTCAAATTCTTAATCAATGGCAAGATTTTGAGAAAGTAGTAAGCGAAAAAGGCTATAATAGAGATTATTTCTATTATTTCGTGGAGAATGATAAGAAAAATATATATTACAATTTTGATGGATATTATAAAGGCCGAACTATTAATAAAGATATTGAAAATTACAAATTTAATGTAGACATCAGTAATGAAGAAGTGGCTTCAGCAATAAATAAATAAAAAAACACTCCAATTAGTTTTTACACCTTTTATTAGTGCATATGTATAAAGAATATAAATAGTGTAGAATCGCATTTTAATGAAAAGGTATATAAATACTTTATAAAAAATAGTGAAAGGGAAACTTAAGATAATTGGAGGGGCTTCTTTGTACATTTTTACAATGATTATTTGTACACGATATGAATTTAGAGAAAGTGAATATCGAAGCATTAAGCTCTGATTTTTATTATAATTTTCAATGTAGAGGATGTCGTCCAATATTTTTCGGAAATGAAAAAGGTCAAATTAACGCTACATACTATTTCCAAAATTAAATATGTGGTCTAAGATATTATGTTTTTTATAATAAGTATGATATATACTTTTCGTATAATTTTTACTACCAAGTATGCAATGAAATTACTACAGTTAAGTTTAATTCAGATAAAGAACAAGAATGTTGGAATAAGTGTAGTGGTGATTGCGAAGTTAAATATTATGTTAAAAATGAAATAAGTGAAGAAAATATAATTGTTGGGGCAAGTAATTAATTATATATTAAGTAATAATATACGAACAATTTTTATTTGAGAAAAAGCCTCCGCTATTTATTATACGGTTCACTGTAACAGGTATAACGGAGGCTTTTCTAGCAACTATTAATATATCTAAGTTTAGGCCACTTGGAGAATGATTGATTTATTACAAGTAAAATAAATAATAAATAATATATTTTATTTTTATAATATTAATTGCTTAAGGTAACGAAGTTTTTGTTATCTTTTTTTACAATTATAATATAAATAATAATTAATTGAGGATATGAAGTGATGATAAGGTTGCATAGAGTAGTTTCTGTGCTATATACTTTTCTGGAAATTATTGTAGATAGAGAGGGAAAATGAAATAGATGAATAATAATATTAGATAATGAATTATGAAAACAATGTAAGTATGGGGGGGTAAGTTAATCAGGTAGTAAGCATATAGAATAAATAAACATATTCAGTAACAAAAGGAGGAGAAATCTTAATGGCTTTCGAAATAGGGGGAAGGGCAGATAAGCTAGGGAATCGCCATGAAGGCAGATGGCTTGTTAAGCAACTTTTACGGTTGTTAAGAGAAGAGATAGAGTGTGTGACTATTGAATCTATTGGTGATGATGAACAGGGGGTGGATATTTGGATACAGTATAAGGATGGAGTTAGACAAGCTCAGCAGTGTAAAGCAAGAAACGGAAGTAATGAGCATTGGGCCATTGGAGATTTAAAGCATAGAGGTATTTTAAGCAATATGAAATTTCAATTAAATAGAGATAAAAGCAATGAGTTTATTCTGGTTTCAGGAGTAGGCTTCACTGCACTATCAGATGTATGCGAAAGTGCAAGTATGTCTGATGGCAACCCGGAAAATTTTTATAAGTATCAGATTGTTGAAAAAGGTCAGCCAAGAATAAAGATTTATAGGGATTTTTGTACGGCTATAGATTTAAGTCAGGATAAAAAGGAAGACAGAGTTGAGGCTTTCGATTACTTAAGACGGCTGAAGATAACTTTGTATTTAGGTGATTATGAATGTAAACAAGATTTATTAACTGAAATTAGTATTTTGTTTTCCGGTAATACAGAATTTATTTATAACACATTAATAAATTATGCTGAGGAACATGATAGGCTCGGAAGCCCAATTTGTTGTGATGGTTTATATAATTTTTTAATGAGAAATGGAGCTGTACCAAAGTATCTAACCAGAGACACGAGAATAAATCCAATAATACTAAGACTTAGAACTGAGTTTAAAGAATCAGTGTGTCAAAATTTAATAAATAGGAGCATTATTTCTAGAAATGAAACGGATGTATGTTTTAATGCATTACAAAAATGTGGATTAGTTATTTTACATGGAAATGCTGGTACTGGTAAAAGTGGAGTGCTACTGGAATTGATAGAGAAATTAGAAAGCAAAGGAATTGCATATCTACCACTGAGGGTGGATAGAAAGATTCCCAAAAACTCCACGTTACAATACGGCAGAAGTATGGATTTGCCTGATTCACCGGTTCAGTGTATAAATGCAATTTCTGGTGCAAATCCATGTGTTTTAATAATTGATCAACTTGATGCAGTCCGTTGGACTAGCAACCATTCGCTGGACGCTATGGATGTTTGTAAGGCATTAATTAGGGAAGTATTGTCATTAAGAAGAATAGGTAAAGATATCAAAGTTCTAATAGCTTGTCGTACCTTTGATTTAAATCATGATCCGGAGATAAAGAATTGGTTAACTTTTCAAAGTATAGATAATGAACAAATCTGGAGGAGAATAGAAGTTAAGAAATTACCAGCGGAAAATGTTTTGTCAACCATAGGCGACTCTTTTAATAACTTGACATTAGGACAGAAGGAATTATTATCAATTACACAAAATCTTGCTATGTGGTGCGAAATAAGTAAAGAAAATTTAGATGCTACCTTTACTACATCCATTGATCTATTAAGGCAATTTTGGAACAAAAAAATTAAAGATATAGAAAATGAAGGTGTAAATTTCGTTGATATTAAAAGTACTTTAGATAGACTAATTACATATTGCGAAAAAAATGGAACAATATCTATACCGTCAAGCTATGTAAGAAGCTTTTCTGATAGAGTGCTTGCTGCACTGCAATCAAATGGAATAATACAGCAGCAAGATAATATTATTAGTTTTTGTCATCAGAGTTATTTGGATTTTCTTATAGCTGAAAAGGTTGTAAATGAAATCGCTGAAGGTGGAGACATACTTAATTGGATTGGGAATAAGGGAAGTCAGACACTTTTTAGACGAGAACAGCTTCGGCAGGCTTTAAACTTATTGCTTGAGGAATCCCCAAATAAATTTACTAAGATAGTAAAGAATATCCTTTTCTCCGAAAATATCAGATTTAATTTCAAACATTTAACACTGGAAGTCTTGGGCCAAAGTACCACGTTTAATAGAAGTATAGAGGATATTATTATAATACTTCTTGGTAATCCTTACTGGAAACAGCATGTAATAGATACAACCATCACTAATAATGAATTTTTTGTCAGACTTTTAGTGAAGAACAGGATGATGGATAATTGGTTAAATTCAAAAGACAAAGATGAAGTAAATCAAGGTATGAATATTCTGCAATCTGTTTGTATAAAGATGCCTGACGAGATTGCAGTACTGTTAAAACCACATATAGATGAAAGCCCAGAGTGGAATAAAGCAATAAATGATGTTCTAGGACGGGACATAGAAAGAGATTCTGAATCTTTATTTGAAATGAGAATCGATTTAATGGGAAAAGGAGAATATCCTTATTATATTAACTGGAAAAACATTTGTTCAAATACACCAATCAGAGCATTAGTACTTCTACAATCAGCATTAAAACTTTTAAATGACAGTGAAGCTGATGATGTTAATAGACAGAATCAAAGAAATAGGTTATACAATTGGTATGATATGGATTTGGAAGTGCTGTTAATGGTAGCTGATAATGAACCACTTTCTTCATGGGATATATTGATTGATGAGTATGTAAAATTGGCTATACATGAATTGGATGAATTTTACTATAACTATCACCTACTTTATGATAATTATGATCATGGTCAAATACAAATAGAAAAAGGAATAATGAAACTACTAATTAGAGCAGGAACGAATCTGGCACAGAATAGTCCTCAAACAGTAATGGACAAAGTTAATCAAATTAAGTCATATAATTCATCAACGTTGAATGCAATAATAGCAAAAATATTGCCAGGTATTTCTACTGAATATGCAGATATGGCAATTGGTTGGCTGTTGGAGGATGTTACAAGGCTTGAAGTAGGTAATAGTATAGGAGCTCCTGATTACCTATTAGCAGGACAGATAATTCAGAATCAAACTCCATATTGTTCTACTAATGTATTTACAATGATTGAAGATAGAATAGTACATTACAATGAGATTAATGAAAGTGAAAATGCTAGATACTTTTTGAGTATTCGAAAACAGGGCTATTATAGCCATTATTGGGGTAAGGCCCAGTATCTTCTTTTATCATACTTAGATCCGAAAAGAATGAGTAAAAAATCCATGGAATTATTGAGCGTATTAAAAAGAAGATACGCAAGTTATACCATAGAGGATATTATGGAATGTAGAGACCCACATACATATTGGATTGGGTCTACGCTAGGTAAAAATCTTCTAAAGATAAGTGATAAAGCATGGATTGATATAATAAAAAATAAGGATATTTCTTTTGATCATTCAGCAAATACAATATATGTTGATAAAGAACATGGTTTAGAATCATCAGTGTGGCAGTTTTCAAGGAACTTATGTACTGTTTCAAAGCACTATCCGGAAAGATTTGCAAGATTATCATTAAACTTTCCGGTAAAAACTCATCCTTTATATATTTCTGCCATACTGGATGCTTTAAGGTTAGTTAAAGCTGAGGATAACTTTCCAGAAGAAATTAAGAGAAGTTGGCAGCCAGCCTCAGTAGAAACTATAATAACTGTCTTAAATAAGTTCAAAAACTTAAATGATCGCAGCATTGCAATTTCATTCTGTAGGATGATTAATGATAGATCAGAAGAAATATGGCCAGAGGAGTTAATGGATAGATTAGTATCTTTGGCTGTGAATTTTCCTGATCCCCAAAATGGACAACTTCATGTATGGGATGCTAAGTGGGATAAAAATATGGATAGTGTAACAATACACACTCTCTTTGATAATACAATTAATTGTGTTAAAGGAATAGCAGCAGAGGCAATTGGAAAATTATTATGGAATAATCAAGATCTGATTGGTAAGGTAACGCCAGCAGTTGAGTCCCTTGTTCAGGATACACATCCAGTTGTTAGAATGGCATCAGTGTATGCGCTAATACCGATTATAAACATTAATAATGATAAAGCTGTTGAATGGTTCAATGTTGCGGCAAAAGATGATTTAAGGATACCCGGAGCATATTATTCAATGAGGTTTATTAATTACACTATAAAAACTCATACAGAAATAATCTCATCTATAATAAGGAAAATGCTTTTATCATCAAATGAAGAGATTTTGATTAAAGCATCAGAAATGGTTTCAGGTTTTAATATTATTTATGGGATGTTTGATGAAGGTCTAGAGAAATGCTGTAATGGAACTGTAAGCCAAAAAAAGGCAGTAATATTAACTGCATCTAAGTTTATAACTAAATCTGATTATGCTGCAAAATGTAGAGAAATAATAGAAAAATTTATCGATGATGATAATGAAGAAGTCAGAAAACAAACTGGGCTTGCTTTTAATAGAGATATTCTCGAGGTTAAGGGTAATATACAATTTGTTAAGAAATATATTTCTTCTAAAGCTTTTTTAGATGACACAAGGTTGTTGCATATATTGCAAGACTATAAGGATAATTTACTAGACTTTTCTGATATAATTTTCAGCATATGTGATGCCTTTTCAAATACTCATAACAAGGAACTCAAAGAAAGTATTTATAAGGTAAATTATAGAATTGAAGAACTCTCTGAATTATTATTAAGGCTGTATGACCAATCTTTTAACTATGATGATAGAATTTTTAATAAATGCCTTGATGCATGGGATGATATGTTTGAAAGTGGGATTTTACACGTAAGGTATTTGACAAAGGATATAGACAACTAATCAATGATATATTTAATAAAAATTATGGAGGAAAGTCATGACAACATTAATATCTTGGAAAGGTAATGATTCACTAAGATAAAAACTACTGATCAGCTTGTTGATATAGAATGTCCATAGGTTTGCGTAAAGTATATTAGACAAGACTATATTTAACTGGAAATTACTATAGAAGACAATTCCCTATAGTAATTTTTATTTTTGGGGGAATAACTAAATACTGGGATAGTGTGACTAGTTTATGCTCTTAGTTTAGCTAAACAGAAAGATTTCATACTTGTTTAAGATAATAAAGTACAAACCATTTAATCAGGATGATTTTATTATTTAATTTGTTTAATAATTCTAAGTATTTTAATTCCTATTAGGCTAATAATCAGAAATTTGTATTTCAGAAGTAGAGGAATAAATGATAAACTAATTTAGTATATGATATGATGAAGTGTATCTATGGAGAGCCAAAATAAATAGAGTGTGATTAGAAATAAGCCAATGATTTTAAAAGAGTCATTGGCTTATGTTATAATTTTTATATTAGTTATTTTTAAACCAAACTTATGAATTAAAATTAGAAAATACTTTAAATAAAATATGAGAGATTTAGTAAAATTATAGGAGAGAATTCTATGAATGGATATGATTATATAAACAAAGAAAATCAACTTTTAAAAAATTCTATATGGAAAGTTTACGGAAAAAAGTGTTTTTATTGTGGAGAGATGTTGAACATGCATCAATTACAAATTGATCATATAATTCCAGAAAATCCAGAAGAGTTAGCTGAAGGTATTGACAAAAGAGAGTTATTAAAATATATAGATGAGATTAATAAAAATGGCTTTATTAAGAATTGCATAAAGAATTATTTGCCAAGTTGTGGACATTGTAACAGACAAAAAAATAATAAGTATTTCACAGTTGCAAATTTAAGATACTTTCATGAACAGGCATGGAGAAGATCTAGCAAAGTTATTAAAGAAATCGAAAGAATGAAATATAAAAAACCTAATGATTTAGAGTGTAAGAAAAATGATAAACTCATAGAGAAAATGAAATGCATAGAAGATTTGAATATTAATAAAGCTGTTATTGATGGAAGTGGAGATACTTACTATGTATATGGACTGGGAAAAGTTAGAGTTGATGCATTTTTACCAACAAACTTTAAAACACAAATTTCTTGTCTTATCCTTTTTCAAGAAAGTGGAATATGTGATTGCATGTTTTCATTTGATGAAGATGAGATTTTAAAGTTATTTTTTGATGGGAAAGGGAAAAACATTAGTTTAGATAGAAAATTTATATGGTATGTAAATGGAGAGGACATAGCGCTGAAGTTTCCATATAATAGATTTGTAACCGATAGAGAAACTGTTGAACAATTATGCGAAATATTAGATGATTTATATGCTGAATATGATAAGAGAAGAAATAAGCATATTGATACAGTTGGAGGAAGAAGTTTTGAAGAAGTAAGTACTGGGAAGTTTAAGTTAATGACATTACCAAAAGACATCTGGTTTAAAATGTATGAATTTGCTCAGAATCATGATTATTATAATAAACATGATATAGAATGGGATATATTTACTCCGCTAAATTTACCAAAAAAAAAATAAAATAAGAATGTATATAAATAGGACAAATAACATTAAAGCTGATGTTTTAGCTGAGTTAAGAGTAAGTAATATTGATAATAATTATGTAGATATATTATGGGAACAAGGTTATACTCCGTATATAAATGATGACATGGAAGGTTTTGATAATATACATAAATGGACAGTTGAATATACTCATGATTGGATTTTAA
>CAYMGW010000059.1:1249-9712 GCA_964390085.1 uncultured Tissierella sp. | reverse complement strand
CTCTAGCAGGTATAAGGAATTCTAGCCTTGCATATCCTCCATTGGATTCAGTCATACTGACTAGTTCTCCCTTTCTCTGACCTAATTTTTCTATAACTGCTCCAACAAATTCATTGGATAAGTCTATAGTTACCTTTTCCATTGGTTCCATTTTTTTACCATTCTCTTCTTTGAAAAGCACTTCTGGCTTAGATACTTGGAACTCATATCCTTCT
The DNA here is from genome assembly GCA_964390085.1 of uncultured Tissierella sp. Classification (GTDB taxonomy): domain Bacteria; phylum Bacillota; class Clostridia; order Tissierellales; family Tissierellaceae; genus Tissierella. The sequence continues at coordinate 9,497 of CAYMGW010000059.1, read as the reverse complement.
CTTCTCATATTCTCAATTAGAACTGATAAATGTAATTCTCCCCTACCAGATACCTTAAAAGCATCTGTGGAGTCAGTTTCTTCTACTCTAAGGCTTACATCTGTTTGCAATTCCTTAAACAATCTATTTCTCACTTGTCTTGAAGTTACATATTTTCCTTCTCTTCCTGCAAATGGGCTATTATTTACAGAAAAGGTCATAGCTATAGTTGGCTCAGATATTTTAACAAAAGGCAATGCTTCTGGATAATTTATATCACATATAGTGTCTCCTATATGAATATCCTCTACACCTGTTACTGCTATAATACTACCTACTGTAGCAGATTCTACTTCTATTCTATTTAATCCCTCAAACTCATATACCTTAGATATCTTTACTTTTTCTTGTTTCTCAGGCTCTTCCTTATTTACTAATACTACCTCCTGATTAGTAGATATCTTACCTCTTTCTATTTTACCTATACCTATTCTACCAACATAGTCATTATAGTCTATGGTAGATATAAGGACTTGAAGTGGGCCTTCTGTATCTCCCTCTGGTGCAGGTATATTATCAATTACAGTCTTAAATAATATATCCATATTTTCTACATTCTCATCTGGGTCTAAGGAAGCAGTTCCTTTCTTAGCTGAAGCAAAAACAAAAGGACAATCTAAATTCTTTTCATTCGCACCTAATTCAATAAATAAATCTAATACTTCATCGATTACCTCATTTGGTCTTGCTTCTGGTCTATCAATTTTATTGATACATACTATAACTGGCAGTTCTAATTCAAATGCCTTCTTCAACACAAATTTTGTCTGAGGCATTGGTCCCTCAAATGCATCCACTACTAATATTACACCATTTACCATTTTTAGCACACGCTCTACTTCTCCACCAAAATCAGCATGGCCTGGAGTATCTATAATGTTAATTTTAACATCTTTATAATATATAGCAGTATTCTTTGCTAGTATTGTAATACCTCTTTCCCTTTCTATATCATTGGAATCCATTACTCTATCCTCAACTACTTGGTTAGCCCTAAAAATTCCTGATTGCTTTAATAGACTGTCAACTAAAGTTGTCTTTCCATGATCTACATGGGCTATTATTGCAATATTTCTTATATCATCTCTTTTAATATTCATACAACAGATCCTTTCATATTTAAAATTCTTATCTATAGTTTTTAACAAAATTCATTTTACCATACTTCAAAGATAAATCAAAATATATTATTCAATTTTACATGAAAACTGGTATAACTATAGAGAAGTTATACCAGCTAAGTAACCTAATCCCATCTATCAGATGTAGGATATCTTGCACCCTTTCCATCCTTTTTATTTCTGATTTTGTTACGAACTACTAAAATAACTAAAATTATTACAATTATAATAGCTATTATAGTAGAAATTTGTCCAAAGATAATATGTAAATAATAGTTAATTATCTTATTATCACCATCTTTTATCTTTGTATCCCTAGCATCATGGACTCCTGTTGTCTCAGAAATCTCCTTGATGAAAATAAATCCATCATAGGAATCCATTGGAATATTATTAGAATATCTTTGAATTAAGTCAATAAGAAATTTACTTGGAACATATTTACCAGGATACATTAATCCAATGTTGTTGAAAAGTTGCTCACTAGACAAAAGTCCACGTAGTTCCTCATCCTCTTCAGCTGATTTAAAGTCTAGAAAAGAAATAGGTATGCCTGTTTGCTCCAATTTATAAGATAATGTCTCTTTTGGAGATGCTTTTATATTAAATTTTCCTAGATAATTAGATATTGGATTTCCCCAAATATCAACACCAAAGGCTCTAAACCTGCCTTTATAAAAATCTAATCCTATGGCATAATACTCATCACCAAAAGCTTCACTTAGATGTTTTCCAGTAGATATATAATCTTTTGCATTTTTAGTTATATTACGATTATGTGCCCACACTATTATCTTGTCATTACCAAATTGTTTTTCAAAATCTAAGAGCCATTTTATATTTTCAGACATATAATATTCTCTTTTATCCAGAGCCTCTTTTGTGCCTAATTGCAGATTTATACCACGGTAATCTGTCCATTGCATAATTGTATTTAAATTATGTTCTATCAAGTCGTATTCAAGTGATGAAGTTTTATCTATATAGTTTTCCTTATTAGAGATAAACTCTTTCTCTAAATCTTCCATCATACCTATAAATAAACCTAATGCTCTTTGAGTTGGATATTTTACATCAAATGAATAGACTTTTTTAAGACTTGATAATTTCTTACTATATATTGTAGCCATTTCACTATCTACTATGTACAAATACTCAAATAAGGCCTCTATAGAACCTTCCGGTAATTCTATATCTATACCATAGAATCTAATCCTATCTTCATTATCAGTATTTTCGTTGAATTTTCTCATCCATTCTATCATATTAGCTACTTCTGTTGTAGTCCAGGAAGCTAAATAAGCATGAGCAACGATTTGTGATGAACCATCTTTCTCTTTTGTAGCAGTCCAGCTAAAATGCCTTAATGCCCAAATGGCATCATTTATATTTCCTTCCCCACCATTAATATAATCATTGACTGCCTTAACATCGGCAAACTCAGCATCTATGGCAAATACTCTATATCCCATTTCTTCTACTAAAAATTCTACTAATCGATGCTTTATTTCATAGAATTCTTTGGCACCTAAAGTTGATTCCCCAAGACCTATTACTTTTTTATCCTTTAAAATTTCCCTAAGCCGCTCCAAATCATCAAAGCCATTTTCGGCCTTTGTAGTCTTAATATGTACTAATTTTTCCTTTAATTTAGTATCTATATTTTCTGCTCTTACTTCCATGATTCCAAAGTTTGAGAATATAGATACTATGACTAAAACTAATAATAATGCTATCATGGATATCTTTTTCCTACACACTAGATTTCCCCCTTTCAAATATCATTTATTTGGTAATCTTATCTTAACATATGGATATTACGCCTTCAACTACTGTATTAATATTTAAAGCTGAAATAAAATTTTATTTCAGCTTTATAAATCTATTATCTTAATATATCTTTACCCAAACCTATTCCGTAGTTATAATCAAGTAAAGCTAATTTATATGCATGTATTTGTTTTGACAGATTTCTTTTGGCATTCATTAGCTCTATTCTTGCTTTATCAACTTCATTTGGAGTATTCTTCCCAAGTTCAAAGCTTAACTTAGCAAGCTCATAATTTTTCTGAGCCTTTTTTACAGCTGTAGTATAGTTTTTTATCTGTTTTCCCGTATTTAGTAGAAGCATTCCTGATGACCTAACGGATATCTCTACAGTATCTTTCATTGATTGAAGATTATTATCTGCTCTTTCAAGCTCTACTACTGCCTCCCTATGAAAAACCCCACTATTATGTGATGAATTTTCTACTGCCCTTAATCCAAGTCTGGCTATTTCTTTGCTTTCAGAAGCAACCTTTAACAAAGCATTATTTTCATGGGCCTTCTTTATATCAGATTCAAAGTCTATATATTCATATACTATAAATTCAATCTTTCCTACAAGCTCTACCTCTTGCATCAGCGGTAAACCAAGGGTATTGTTGAAGCTCATTTTTTCAAGCTCGTATTCTATAAGAACTGAGTCATACAAAGACTGTGCCTGATATAATCCCAATTCTGCCCCAAGGAGCTGTTGCTGTGAAATAGTACCTAACTCAAACATCTTTTCACTCTGAGTATATTGCTCCATTACAAGTTTTAATCCTTCATTGTATATATCCAACTCCTCTTTTTTTTGTAACAAATTATAATAAGCCTTTTCTACATCATATCTTATTTTATTTTCCATCAACTCTATATTCCATTTGGCAATATTCAATGCAAGATCTACATTTTTCTTTTTTGCACCATTGTCCTTAAGTGCCTTATTTATAGTGTTATTCTTGTGAGTAGGTGGAAGACTAAGGGCATAATAATATTCCTCCTTGTACTCATCATCTCCCTTGCTTATATAGTCACTAAATTCTGTATGCTGTGACTTAGCCCTTTCAAGCTCTAGCTTTTGTATCTTTATATCTCTACTATTTTCCATAGCATAATCTATTGCATCTTTGAGATTAAACTTTATTATTTCATTTTTTTCACTATTAGATGCGTAAGTAATACTGTTTATTGATAAAATCAAAGTGATTACTATTATTATTGAAATAATCCTTTTCAAAATATCCCTCCTACCTCTAAGACTAAATAGCTTCTTCAGTCTCCATATCAAATATATTTATCTTCTTAGGATCAAATGAAATCTTAACTTCTTCCCCAAGATTTAGTTTTTCACCAGCATCAGCTCTAACAATAACGCCCGTATTATTTAACTTCAGATAAATATAAGATTCATGTCCTAGCATCTCTACAAGCTCTAGTTTGCAAAAAATTCCTTTATCCACATTTTTGAAAATAATGTTTTCAGGCCTGACCCCAACTATAACCTCTTTGTTAATATATTTATTTTTTAAAGCTAATTTCTTTGATTCATCTACTTTTACTCTATAATCATCTATTTTAATATATATATCTTCCCCTTCAATAACCACATTTCCAATGAAAAAGTTCATAGGTGGTGAGCCTATAAATTCTGCCACAAACTTATTTTTAGGATTATTATATATATTTTGTGGAGTATCTACTTGCTGGATTAGCCCCTCATGCATAACACATATCCTAGTAGCCATTGTCATAGCCTCTGTTTGATCATGGGTAACATAAAGAAAGGTTTTATTTAATTTGTTATATAATTTTACTATTTCAGTTCTCATTTGTACCCTAAGCTTTGCATCTAAATTGGATAATGGCTCATCTAATAAAAATGCCTTCGGTTCTCTAACTAAGGCCCTTCCCAAGGCTACTCTTTGCCGTTGACCTCCTGACAACTGCTTTGGCTTCCTATCTAAAAGTTCATATATATCTAACATCTTAGCTGCATCTACAACTCGTTTATGTCTTTCAGGTTTTTTCATCTTCCGAAGTTTAAGTGCAAAAGCCATATTATCATAGACAGACATATGAGGATATAGAGCATAGTTTTGAAATACCATGGCAATATCTCTATTTTTTGGAGATACATTATTAACTACTTTGTCATCTATCAGCACTTCCCCTGCTGTAATCTCTTCAAGTCCGGCAATCATTCTAAGAGTAGTGGTTTTTCCACATCCTGATGGGCCTACAAATACCATAAATTCTTTATCTTCTATTTCTAAATCTATATCTTTTACTGCATTAAATCCATTAGGATATACTTTTCTCAGCTTCTTTAGCTGTATTCCTGCCAAAACTGTCACCTCCTGATTTTGTAAATACCTTCTCATTTATTAGCAATATAAATGTCACAGATACAATAATAAGATTTACTTTAACAAAATCCATAAGTACATCAGTTAACCCTTTTTCAAGCCTAATAACCCATTTCGCAAAATAGTTTTTTATAAGAAGATAATAGCTTTCTAAGGAAAATATATTATCCGGGAAATATTCTTTATTAAACTGAATCTGCTTAAATACTTTGTAAGCAATATAAGTTAGTAAAAGAATAATTAATAATTTTAATATGGATTTTATAAAAATCTTAATATTCTTTATAATATAACTTAATAAAGTAATTTCCCTATATTCCTCCTTATAGTCACTCCATATTCCTTCAATAAATCTTTTTAGGTTTTTATAAATCACCCTAATTATCAAAGCTAAATTACCAATTATAATAAATAGGGCAGTATTTTTATAAAAATGTATAATATCTCCATAAGAAACACTGTCTATTATTTTAATTCCCATTTGATTTATGCCAGAGAACGCCAAATGCTTTCTTCTATTATATTCATGGATTCCATCTCTTCCTATAGGCTCAATTCTCACTATTGTAGTATCCCATTTTTCATCTAATAGACCTCTTTCATAGGGTATATAGATTTCATTGCTATTTTTGATTATTCCCTTTACTCTATATCTCCTCCCCATTAGAGTAATATCCATACCTATTGAATCATCAGTCATTAGATATTTACTTGCAACCTTATCTCCTAATACTATTAAATCTCTATCCTTTTCAGTAATAAATTCTCCATATTTCATTTTGATATTTTTGAACTGCATATCCATTCCAGTAGTCATTATCAATCTATGGTCATTTAAATCCTTTTCATAATTAATAGAATCGTACATCAATGTCCCAGCTACTATACTATCCTTAAAACTATCATATTCAACAGTTGAAGCCAATCTTATTTCAATACCATTTTCGCTATAGTTATTGGACATATAAAAGTATGAGGATATAATAAGCAATAGAAAGATAACAAAAATTATAGTCCTCTTTATTGCCATTTTATCTTCACTCCATCCCTTATCTTATAGGATAAGTTAGTAATTACAGATTTTCCAGAGTAAGGTTCCAGACCTGTAACCTCTACCTTATCATCACCTATCTTTACTATAGACACTGTAACTTGCTTGGCAAAATATTTCTTACCTAATAGACCATCCTTCTCATCTATTACATATACGATGCCAGATTGTCCTTCCTCAAGGCTTCGCGTTGGGATAATAGCTACTTTTGGAACTACCATTGCTCCTTCTTCTTCTTTAGCTATCCTTCCTTCTAATCTACCTCCTATAAGAGGCACTCCTTTTACATCTTTAGCTTTAAAAATATTTGCTTCTACTTTTATCATTTGATTGTTTGCTACTCTACTTTTATTGCTTACTTTAGCTTCTAATTTCCTATCCTTTGCTATCTCTTTAAAACTAAAACTATCACCTAAATTAATAAAATCCTCATCCTTTTCATCTACATATCCAACAAATTTAACAGAGTCATAACCTTCTACTATTCCTATTTCCGTAATCAAACTTTCTCTTCTAAGTATTTGACCAATATCACTTATACTAAGTATAGTCCCCTCTACTTCTGCATAATATATTCCATCACCGCTGACTTTGGCATAAAATCCATTTTCTTTATTTAGTTCTTTAATTTCTTTTCTAATATTGACTATATTATTTTCAATATTTTTAATGTTAACATCCACTTCTCTTTTCATAACTTCATAGCTTTCTTTTTCTGTTTGTAATTTATATTCCAAGTCCTTTATACTATCCTTTGCTCTATTTAGCTCCATTTGAGAAATTGAACCAACTTCATATAATGCAATTATGCTATTTAGATCATTATTTTCCTTTTCTATTAATTCCTCTATTTTTTGAATATCCTTCTCCTTCATTTCAAGGCTAATATTTAATTTCTCTTTATTTAATTCTTCATTTTCTATATTTAGATATAACCCTCTCGTCTCTTTAGATTCTGTTAGTTTCCCATAGGATTCATCTACTTCAAAAATAGGGTCCCCTATTTTTACACCATCTCCTACATTCACAAAGAACTTTCTTATAACAATGTCCTCGTCAAATAAAATTCTATTAGTTTCCTTAGGTTGAATGGTCCCATTAATAGGTATAGATTTTGTAAATTTTTGATATTCTAATATTTTAGTTCCATATATATCAGGCAAGAAAAAATTGGCTACAGTAGTTGAAAAAAATCCCATAACAAAAATCAACACTATAAATTCAACTGCTATTTTCTTAATATTCTTTGATAAACTAGCACTCATTATTTTAACCCCCCTACACTTAGTCCTTCATTAAGATACTTGTGCCCTTTAATAAATATAACGATTGCAGGGAACGCGTATAAAACTGCTGAGCCATAGAAAACCTCAAAATCATCATAATAAATATTCTCAAGAAACAGAGACAAAGGCAATTTTTCAGGTGAACTAATGAATATAACAGCCTGCTCGATTATATTCCAGTTATCTATAAAGGATAAGATGACAAGAGTAAATATAGCTGGTTTAATAACTGGTAATATTATTCTAAAAAATATCTTCAAATCTCCAGCACCGTCTATCCTAGCAGCATCTACTAGTTCGTCTGGAATATCCCTTATAAATTGTCTTAAGAGAAAGACTCCAAAGGACGTAAATATTCCAGGTAGTATTATAGCCCAATGAGTATCTAACATTTTAATTTTTAAAATCTTATCAAACTTATCAAACATTATGTAGTTTGGAACCAAGGTTACTTGAAATGGAAGTAATATTACTAATATAAATATTAAAAATATAAAATCTCTTCCTGGAAACTTCATCTTTGCAAATGCAAAGGCTGCTATAATACCTATCAATACTTGTCCACCAATTATTAAT
>CAYMGW010000059.1:0-1239 GCA_964390085.1 uncultured Tissierella sp. | reverse complement strand
AAAGAATTGGAAACAGTATATATAATAGGTAGCATAAAGACAAAAGCTACAACTACTATTAATATATAAAGAATAGGTTTCATGATTTTTCCCCCTTTCTTCGTACTTCTTCACCTTCTATACTCTTAGTGAATCTCTTATCTATATAGAAAAAGATTCCTGCAGATGCGAAAATAAGAATTGCAAAGATATATGAAGCAGCTGTCAAACTCTGGTATCTTAAATTTCTAAATACATTATTCATGTAGTGCTGAAGCATATATATCCCCTGATTTGGATAACTCCCTTGAAGTATGAACACATCCTTAAAAACTTTAAAAGAGTTAATAACAGATACTATAAATACAAATACTGTAGTTGGTGTAGTTAATGGGATAATAATATGTCGTACCCTTTGAATATAGGAACTTCCATCAATTTTTGATGCTTCTATAACAGACTTATCCATATGAGTTAAAGTTGCCAAATATATAATTAGGTTATAACCAATGCTTCTCCATATATAAATTATGATTACAGCTATCATTGCATATTCAGAGTTTAAAACATTATTTACTCCTGTAGCAAATATCTTTCTAAAAAATCCTGAGGTAATAGCTGATGGTATAGCTATAGGAAGTATAATAGCTAATTTTACATATCTTGATGCATCTATTTCATCAATTATAAGGGCTAAAACAAATGATAATATCATAGCCAATGGTATTCCTATAAGCATGAATATAACATTGTTTTTCAAAGCTAATCTAAAGGCCTCACTATTTATTACATCCAAATAGTTTTGAAAGCCTACAAAGGTCTTATCAAATCCACTCCTAAGAAATGAATATCTAATTCCTAAGAAAAATGGAATTACATAAAAGATACTAAATCCCAATAAACTAGGAAATATAAATAGATAACCTTTAAATTTTTTTATGCTCTGGATATTAATTTTTCCCATTAAATCTTTTATTTTAGACCTCTTTTTTTCTTTCCTATTATCTTTTAATTCTTTTGCTTCTATGGAAATCACCTCCTATCTCTTTACAAATTGAATTGAAAAATTATCTACTCACTAAAAATCAAATTGAGCCTATTATCTAATTCTTGAAGCTCTTTCATTATTGCCTCTGAAGTATATTTCTCATCTGCAAATACTGCTTTTATGATTACTTCTTCTAATCCTTCCTTAAAAAGCCTTTCTTGTTCTTCAGATAATGGCCTTTTTGTGTTTAATATATAAGCCCCTCTTATACT